>CALWUZ010000146.1 GCA_944384845.1 uncultured Clostridia bacterium | reverse complement strand
TCCAGCGCTTTGTAGAGGACGAGGAGGCGCGCCGCGGCTGGCAGCTTACCAAGACACCGTATATGGCAAAGAGGGAGCTTTACAAGCTGTCCGGTCACTGGGACCATTATCTTGACGGAATGTTTGTATTAGGCGACCCGAACGACGAGACCAGGGAGTGCTTCGCGCTGCGCCCGATGACCTGCCCGTTCCAGTATCAGGCATATCTGAACCGCGCCCGCTCCTACCGTGACCTGCCGCTGCGCTATGACGAGACCTCCACCCTCTTCCGCAAGGAGGACAGCGGCGAAATGCACGGACTCATCAGGCTCCGTCAGTTCACGATTTCGGAAGGGCATCTTATCTGTACTCCCGAACAGCTTGAGCAGGAGTTCAAGGGATCGCTTGAGCTTGCGATTTATATGCTTAAAACCTTGGGACTTTACGAGGACGTTTCCTACCGCTTCTCACAGTGGGATCCTAACAACCGCGAAAAATATATCGGAACCGCGGAGCAGTGGGACGAGGCGCAGGGAGTTATGGGAAAAATACTCGATCATCTCGGAATAGATTACAAGATAGGAATCGACGAGGCGGCGTTCTACGGACCCAAGCTCGACATTCAGATAAAGAACGTTTACGGCAAGGAAGACACCCTTATCACCATTCAGATAGACCAGATGCTTGCCGAGAAATTCGGAATGGAATACGTTGACCGCGACGGTCAGAAGAAGAATCCGTATATCATTCACCGCACCTCCATCGGCTGCTATGAAAGAACTCTTGCGCTGCTTATCGAAAAGTACGCGGGCGCCTTCCCGCTGTGGCTGGCTCCGGTGCAGATTAAGCTTCTCCCCATCGCCGACCGTCATCTTGACTATGCTTACGATATTAAAAAGCAGCTTGAGCAAAACGGACTCAGAGCAGAAGTAGACGACCGTAACGAAAAAATCGGCTATAAAATACGCGAAGCAAGACTTCAGAAAATCCCCTATATGCTTATAATAGGCGACAATGAGGTTGAAAACCGCACGCTTTCGGTACGTCAGCGCGGCGAAAACGGCGATCTCGGCGCTATGAACGTCAGCGACTTTATAGCCCGCGCCGTTAAGGAAGACAGAGACAAGGTAAGACAATAAATATAAACCGCTGTATTTTTATTGCGGAACAGCCCCGATTTGCCTGAGGCAAATCGGGGCTCGTTGTTTCTTAACGCGAATTACAGTATTATAAGCTCTTTTTTGCTCTTTGTAATATCCTCGCAGCCGTCCTTAGTTACTATTACCATATCCTCTATCCTGACGCCAAATTCATTTTCTATATAAATTCCCGGCTCCACGGTCATTATCATACCCGTTTCCATTACATCGGTACAGACGGTATTGCAGGCAGGACTTTCATGAATTTCAAGCCCCACGCTGTGCCCCAGACCGTGACCGAAGCATTCACCGTAGCCCGCGCCGGCTATATAATCGCGCGCGACTCGGTCGACATCCCTGCAAATAACTCCCGGTCTTATATAAGCGATTGTCCTTTTCTGCGCCTCAAGAACGGTTTCATAGACACTCCGCTGTTTATCGTTCACGCCGCCCGCCGCCACGGTACGGGTCATATCGGAGCGGTATCCGCCAGACACTGCGCCGAAATCCATCGTTACAAAATCACCGGCTTCAATTTTTTTATCGGTCGGAACGCCGTGAGGGAGCGAGGAATTTTTTCCGGAAACCACTATAAAATCGAAGGACACGCCCTCGCTTCCGAGCCCGCGCATATAAAACTCCATATCGAGCATCACCTCGCGCTCAGTGCGCCCGGGTTTTATGCGGTTCAGAATATAACCGAAGGTCTCGTCGGTCATTGCCTGAGCCTTTTTTATAAGCGCTGTCTCATCGGATGATTTAACGCTCCTCTGCTTTGTGATTATCCGCTGCAATTTCGGGTCAGTGCTGAAATCAAAGCCGGGCAGCCTTTTTGCGTAATTATCATAGCTTTCAAGCGTTACGCTGCCGGTTTCAAGCAGCACCGTTTTTACATTCTCCGAGCTCAGAAAATCTCCGAGCTGCTTATAAAAAGCGCTGAGAAGCACAACCTCGCAGCTTTTTACCGTTTCTCTCGCCTTTTCATAATATCTGAAATCGATAAAGAAGACCGCTTTGTCAGCCGTGACAGCGGCATAACCCGCCGAAGATTTGAAACCTGTGTAGTAAAGCCTTCCCGCATCCGAAGATATGAGCGCTGCCTCACCGGCTTCAAGCCTTTCCTGCAAATATTTTACTCTTTCCCTTATCACTTTTTTTCCCTCTTTTCACATATTCCCGCGAAAATTCACGAATTGGGTCCATTGCTTTTTCAGCAAGCAGCATTACGGCAAAGGTGTTTACGCAGAGCATTATTCCGTTAAAAAACGCCGAAAGCCGCCACGCGGCGTCAGCCGGACAGACAGCGCCGGCTATGCAGAACAAAGGATAAAGCCGCACAAAAACCCTTTCGCCTTTTTCCCCGAATATATATCCTGAGCACACTATACCGTAAAAACCCCAGCCGATACAGCTTGAAATGCCGAACAGGCACATCATTGCCGCGAGCAGAAGCGAGGAAGTGCCCCCGTAAACTCCGGCAAGCGCCTGACCTACAAGCTCTGTTGAAGCGGTTTTACCGTATTCTATATTAACTCCGCTGCACAGAATTGTCAATGCGGTAAGAGTACATATCACCACCGTATCGGCAAAAACCTCAAATATGCCGTAGAGGCTTTGTTTTACTCCGTCGTTTTCCGCCGCCGCGGAATGCACCATTGCAGAGGTGCCGAGCCCCGCCTCGTTGGAAAACACTCCGCGGGTAGCGCCGGCCATTACCGCCGCTGTCATTGAGCCTACCAGCCCGCCGGTTACCGCCCTCGGACTGAACGCGCCCTCTATTATCATGCCGAACGCATGCGGAAGAGCGCTGAAGTTCGCTCCGATAACGCCGAAGGTCATTAAAATATATATTACCGCCATAAGCGGAACGATTTTCTCGGTAAACAATCCTATCCGCTTAGCTCCCCCGATTATAACCAGCGCGGTTATCACAGCGAATACCGCGCCGCCCGCAAGCTTTACCGGAAGACCGGCATTAAGCGAAGCCACAGCGGCATTGGTCTGGGTCATATTTCCGCTGAAAAAAACCGCAAAAATACCCGCGAAGCTGAAAATCCACGCAAGCGGAGCCGCCGCCTTAGGCAGTCCGTTTTTAATATAATACATCGGTCCGCCGACGAATGAACCGCCCTTCTTTTCACGGTAATAAAGCGCCAGCACTATCTCAAAAACCTTTACTATCATTCCGGCAAAAGCGCTCAGCCACATCCAGAAAACCGCTCCCGCTCCGCCTAAGGCCACCGCGCCGGCAACGCCAGCTATATTGCCGGTTCCCACCGTCGCCGAAAGCGCAGTGCAGGCCGCCTGAAAGGGACTTATTCCGTTTTTAGTCTTTTTAGCCCCGAAAACCCCGCCCAGCGCGTATCTGACCGATTCCGGAAGAAAGCGCAGCTGAAAAAAGCCGCTCTTAACGGTAAGGTAAACCCCGCAGAAAAGAAGAAATATAAAGGGAAGCATGCCGGATATAAGGCTTTCGGCAAATTCCATAGCACTTTTCATTTTTCTCTCCGTTCTGCCGCTTAAGCTTTAAAGCGCAGGCAAAATTTTAAAAAGCGGCAAAATAAATCATGCCCTTACTTTA
>CALWUZ010000145.1 GCA_944384845.1 uncultured Clostridia bacterium | reverse complement strand
ATAAATTCAAGGACAGATAGTCTCCGACCGTTTCCCGCGGCCGGAGGGTCTGTCCGTCAGTATCGCGTTTTATTACATAAGGGAGCATAAATCTGATGGAAATATCATATAAAACTAAAGGAGTATGTTCAAGAGGCATCCGCGTCGAAATTGAGGACGGCATAATAAAAAGCGTCGTGTTTGACGGCGGCTGCAGCGGAAACACCCAGGGCGTCGCGGCGCTGGCAAAGGGTATGAGGATCGACGAGGTTATCGACAGGCTTTCGGGCATCAGATGCGGGTTTAAAAGCACCTCCTGTCCGGCGCAGCTGGCACAGGCGCTTAAGGAGTATAAAACCGTAAAGGGTGAATGATTTTGTATTCGGACAATGATATTAAAATCGCGGGTGACAAGCCCTCGCAGGAAATAAAGAAAAGCCGGGAAAAGCGGGAGGAGCTTTCCGAGCCTAAAAAGGAAGATATAGAAAGGGCAAAGGAGCTCGGAAGAAGGGTCGCGGAAAAATTCATAAGCGACGCAAGGGATACCGAGGTCGGCGGTGATTCGGCGGATTTTGAAATGATAATACAAAGGCGGCTGCTGCTCTCCTTTACGGCGACGGTCGGCTTTGAGCAGTACTGCGCCGACGATACCCTCTGCGGAATAGCGCAGAAAAGCTTTATCGACACGCTTAAAAGGACTGATAAGGAGCTTTACAGATCGTCAGGCGACACGGGAGCCTTTTCATTTTATTATCTTGCCTACCGCCGCGGGAGCGAAATTGAACGCCGGGTGGGTCAGACCTTTGCAATGCTCTGCTCGCATGACGGTGACCCTATTTATCAGGAACTCGGAGAGGCGCTTTACTGCTGGTTTATGTCGGTGGTGAAAAAAGCGGCTGAGGAACTCGGTCTTATCTGACATAATGAATCCTCTGTTTTCATATTGTAAAACAGAGGATTTTTTTGTCAGGAGGTTTTTTTGTGCCTGTTATTTATTTAAGCCCGTCAACTCAGGAATTTAATCCGTATTCGGGAGGAGGAAACGAGGAGTATTATATGAATCTTGTCGCCGACGCTATGGAGCCGTATCTTGTGGCGAGCGGGATTCAGTTTGTACGCAACACGCCGGATATGACGGCGGCGACCTCGATAGCCGCATCAAACGCAGGAAATTACGATTTTCATTTGGCGCTTCATTCAAACGCCGTCGGCAGCGGCAGCCCGACAGTCAGGGGTACCGACGTCTATTATTATCCGACCAGCGTAAACGGCAAGCGCTTTGCGGATATTGCCGCTGAAAATTTACAGCTTATTTATCCGCTGCCTGACCGTGTGAAAACGGTGCCTACCACATCTCTCGGCGAGGTTGCCAAGGTGCGCGCGCCGGCGGCGCTGATAGAGCTTGCCTACCACGACAATCCGGAGGACGCGGACTGGATAAGGAACAATATAGACGCGATAGCGCGCAACCTTGTAATGTCGCTTACCGAGTATTTCGGTATACCCTTTAATATGCCGCAGCCGATTTCAACCGGATATGTCGTGACAAAGGGCTCAAACCTTAATCTGCGTTCAAACCCGAGCCTGTCCGCTCCGATAATCGGAAAAATTCCGAACGGATCGGAAATACTCATATATAACCGCCTGCCCGACTGGGACCTTGTGGGATATGCCGGAAAGGTAGGTTATGTAAAAAACAACTATGTATCGGCGTGAATAATAATCAAAACGGCTGATTCTGCTTTTAAAGCTTAACCGGCTGTTTTTATATGTAAGGAAACTGCCGGATGCCGGACGCAGAACCGCTTACAGGCAGGCGGGAATCTTATACATTGATTTTTACCCTGCTCGAAGCATTAGGCTTAGAAAGTGCCTGAAAATACGGTATTCTATTCACGGTAGAGCTTAAATTTTTTGCTCTACCGTGATTTTTTTAAAAGTAGAATGTCAAAAATAAGCATTAGGATGATTTTTCCGCCGGCGGTAATATAATATTACTAAAAATCCACAGGACAGGTGAGTTGAATGAGCTACAGGATAGTTACCGATTCAAGCGCGAATCTGACTGACAGGCAGATTTCAGATTACGGGGTGGAGGTGCTTTCGCTTAAATACTATATAAACGGAAAGGAATACGACAGCTACGTAAAGGAAGTTCCGACCGACTACGCCGAGACCTACCGCCTTTTAAGAGAAAAGGCGAATATTACGACCTCGCTTGTTACAAGGGAGACCTGCGACGAGGTCATAAAGCCGATACTCGAGAACGGCGAGGACGTTCTGGTGCTTGCTTTTTCTTCGGGGCTTTCGGGAACCTGTCAGAATATTGAAAACGCGGCAATGGATTACCGCGAGCAGTTTCCCGACCGGAAAATCATAGTTATCGACACCCTGTGCGCCTCATTGGGCGAGGGTATGGCGGTGCACTACGCGGCAAGGCTCAAAAGCAGAGGCGCAGACATTGAGGAGGTCGCTGAATGGGTTGAAAGCAATAAGCTTAAAATATGCCATATATTCACAATAGACGATTTGTTCTTTTTAAAGCGCGGAGGCAGGCTTTCGGGCGGAAGCGCCGTGCTTGGCACGCTGCTCGGAATAAAGCCGCTGCTGTATACGGCGGACGACGGTAAGCTCTATGTTACCGGCAAGGCGCGGGGACGCAGGGCGGCTGTGGAGTATCTTATCAAATCCGTGGGAGAAAAGGCGGTCAACGTGCGAGAGCAGGATATTTTTATAGTACACGGCGACTGCGAGGAGGAGGCGAAATATATCGCCGATGAAGTAAAAAAGCGCTATAAGCCGAGAAGCACGCTTTATAATTACGTAGACCCCGTTATCGCCGCTCATTCGGGACCGGGAACTCTGTCGGTCTTTTTTATGGGTGAAAAAAGATAAGGGAAGCCTGAGCGTTTCGGTTTTCCGGCACGCTCCCCCTCCGGCATTATTGCCGGAGGCTTTTTTATGAGTAAATTATTGCTTTTTGGATAATAATGGATTATATTTATTATAAGAAAGTTTTAAGGCGAAATAAAAAACGGGAAGGGAAGCAATTTGGAAAAACGGAATATACTTAAAAATAAATTTTATCTTTATATTACCGAATTTTTTGCCGGAATGTCCGTAATGGCGGTAGAGCTGGGAGCCAGCAGGCTGCTTGCGCCCTATTTCAGCTCCTCGCAGATTGTCTGGACTATTATAATCGGAACAATAATGATTGCGATGGCTCTCGGCAATATTTACGGCGGCAAAAGCGCGGATAAGAATCCAAATACCGACAGGCTCTATATCCGCATGATAATAGCGGCGCTCTGGATAGCCGCAATACCGTTTGCCGGCAGATATATAATCGTGGGTATTTCAGCGCTGCTGATTGTGGCGGTGAACAATAATTTTCTGATAATAGCGGCGTTTACCGCATGTATGGTAATTTTTGTTTTCCCGCTTTTTCTGCTTGGGACGGTAACGCCGAGCCTCGCGAGATATACGGTTGACAGCCTTGACGACAGCGGCAAAACGGTAGGCACACTCGGCGCGTTTAATACGGTTGGCAGCATCATAGGTACCTTCCTGCCGACCTTCGTGACCATACCCGCCGTAGGCACCTCGGCAACCTTTCTTATTTTCGCGGGCATACTGCTGCTTTTATCGCTTATATATTTTCTGAGCAAAAAGGAAAAGGCGGTCAAAATTACGGCGGCGGCGCTTGCCTTTGTCATACTTTCTGCGGCGGGCGCGCGCGGCAGCTTTGCTTTCTGGGATAAAAATCTGACATATGAGGGCGAGTCGGTTTATAATTATCTTCAGGTAAAGGAGGACGCTGACACCGTTCAGCTTTCCACAAACGTTCTTTTCGGCGTTCAGTCCGTAAAGATAAAGGACGGTTCCCTGACAGGTATGTATTACGATTACGCTATGGCGGCGCCCGCGCTTGCCGGCCTCCCGCAGGACAGCTCAGCGGACGTGCTTATTCTCGGCATGGGCACCGGCACCTACGCCTCGCAGCTTCTCAGGTATTACCCGGAGTTTAAAATCGAGGGCGTGGAGATTGACGGTAAAATCACCGCTCTGGCAAGGGAATATTTTGATTTAAGCAGGGATATTGAGGTCGTCACCTATGACGGCAGGGCGTATCTTCAGGCAACGGATAAAAAATATGATGTAATAATGGTTGACGCGTATCAGGATATAACTATCCCGTTTCAGATGTCCTCGTCGGAATTTTTTACGCTTGTAAGGGAGCATCTCAAGGAAAACGGGGTAATGGTGGTAAATCTTAATATGCGCTCGTCAGAGGCGGGGGACATCAACTCATATCTCGGCGATACCGCGGCTTCGGTTTTCGGAGAGGTTTACACCGCCGACGTGCCACGCAGCACCAACAGGGAGCTTTTCGCCTCCGCCTCCGGCGTTATAGACGCCTCCGCGCTCCGTACCGCCGCGCTCGCCTGCGTGGACGCGGATTTAAAAGACCTGCTGCTCGAAATATACGCGGGTCTTGAGGAGTACGACGCCGGAACGCTGATTTTTACCGATGACAAGGCTCCGGTAGAGCTGCTCGGAATGTCGGTTATAGACGGTCTTATAGATAATGAGATAGGCTATTACCGCGAGGTGTTCAGAAGCGGCGGCATAACCGGTCTTATAGCGGAGCTGCAGTAAAAAAGCTTTCAGCTTAAGAATATGCAGTCTGCCTGCGCAGGCGATAAAAATCGCCCGCGCAGGCAGTTTTTTTTTCGCGGAGGCAGCCGTCCGATATTTTTTATAATTCCGACATTCTGGAGTGAACCTGATAGCCTATTTTCGCGCCCAGCAGCAGCCCGATTTCAAAAAACACCTCCTTGTACGTCTCGGTCTGCCGGGTATAATAACCGCTTATTTCATCGTAATCGTCCGTATCGGGGAACCGAACCTGAAAAAAATCCCGAACGTCTCTCTCCGCCTCTTCGATTCTTTCGGAATATGATTTTCCCTTTTTTTCTATCAGGTATTCGCCGCCCTCGAGTAAAAAATCCGCAATGTTGCTCAGATTTGCCCTTATCAGTAAATTTGTGAAATCCATTTTTCTTCTTCCTTTACTTTAATAATCTTTCCGCGTATTCCACGATACGCTTTTTTTCCTGCGGCTCAAAGCCGGTGACGGCCGTAAGCCCGCTCAGAAGCGTGTCTTTAAAGCGCCTGTCCGCAAAGGCGGCTCTGCGGTGCACCGTCAGAAGAACAAACGCGGGTTCGTAAAGCCGCTCTCTGATAAGCCGGCGGAGCAGGAGCTTCATCATATCGGGCGTCATATTCTTATCGCCCGGCGTGCATATCAGGCGCCACCAGCCGGAATTTAAGCTTATCCAGTCGAAAAAACGGATAAAATGTTTTCTCTCTTCCTCCGGATTTAAGCTGAATCCTTCCTTCGTCCACAGATAATTATTTTCGTTCATAAAAAGTTTACATCTCCCTTCGTTTACGTTGTTAATCGAATCAAGTTCGATTAACAACGTATATTATACGAATTTTAACGTATATTGTCAAGAATAAAATTTGCTTTTGAGCAAAAAAAATTTGTTTTTTATTTGAAAAAATTCGCTGAAAAACGTATAATGAATAAAAATGAGGTGATGATTTGTCTGCCGCCAAGAAAATAAAAATGCTTTTAATTGAACGTGATTTGACACTTACAAAATTAGCTAAACTTCTAAACAAAAGTCCTTCAACGTTAAGTGATAAAATGAAACGTGATAATTTTTCCGAAAAGGACCTCAGGGAAATCGCGGAGCTGCTTAACTTTGACTATGAAGCGATATTCACCGACAGAGAGACCGGAAGAAAAATATAATATATATAAAAGAACGGCAGGATTTCCCTGCCGTCATTTTCTGGAGGAATACATATGAATAAAAGACCGGCGGTTCCTGTTGGCTGTTATTTTCAGGGCTGCTACAACCCTGAATATGAAAGGGAAATAGCCGTATGCAAGGATAAATGCTTCCGGTACAATAAGCTTTCGCCTAACGACAGAGAGGCGCAGGCGGAAATATTAAAGGAAATGCTCGGCGGCATGGGAAAAGAGGTTATTATCACGCCTCCGTTCTGGTGCGATTACGGATATAATATTTTTATGGGAGACTATTTCTATTCCAATCATAATATGATAATAACCGACGGTGCTAAGGTCACTTTCGGCGATCACGTGTTTGTCGCGCCCAACTGCTGTTTTACAACGGCTGAGCATGCAATCGATCCGGAGCAGAGAAAGGCGGGAATAGAGCTTGCAAAACCGATTACGGTGGGAAACAATGTCTGGATAGGCGCCGGCTCTACGATTCTTGCCGGCGTTACTATAGGCGATAATTCAATTATCGGCGCGGGAAGCGTTGTGAAAAAACCGATTCCGGCTAACGTTATCGCGGTGGGAGTGCCATGCAGGGTTCTCAGGGAAATTACCGAGCAGGATAAATACCGCTATCCTATGTATAAGTAAAAACAGATAAGACCGTAAGCTCTAATCTGCTTACGGTCTTTATAATAATATTATTCAAGAACATGGGTAAAGCTTTTGGCATTTTAATCGTGTTTTTTAAAGCCGCGGCGCTCCCTGCCGCCTCGTCCTGAACGCTTGGAAGACTTCGGCTGCGGAACATCGTCTGCGTCCGGCTCGACTACCGCGCCGTTGACTTCTACGAGGGCGTCTCTGCGCGAAAGGTTGATTCTGCCCTGATCGTCAATCTCGATTACCTTTACAAGCACCTGATCTCCTACGTTTACGACGTCCTCGACCTTATCCACGCGCTTGACGTCAAGCTTTGAGATGTGAACCAGACCTTCTTTGCCGGGAGCAATCTCCACAAAAGCGCCGAAAGCCATAAGTCTTGTTACCTTTCCGCTGTAAACAGCGCCGATTTCGGGATCGTTTGCGATAAGCTCGACAATAGAGACCGCCTGCTGCGCCTTTTCGGCGTCCAGACCGGAGACGTATACGTGACCGTCCTCTTCAATGTTTATAGTGCATTCGCACTGTTCCTGAATAGACTGTATCACCTTGCCCTGCTTGCCTATAACGTCGCCTATCTTGTCCGCGCTTATAACGGTGGTAAACATTTTGGGAGCGTATTTGGAAAGCTCTTTTCTGGGCTCGGCGATACACTTGAGCATTACCTCGTCGAGAATATAATCGCGCGCCTTGTGGGTTTTTGCGAATGCCTCCTTAATGATTTCGGGGGTCAGTCCGTGAACCTTGAGGTCCATCTGGATCGCGGTGATTCCCTTGTGGGTGCCGGCGACCTTGAAGTCCATATCGCCGTAGAAATCCTCAAGTCCCTGAATATCGACCATAGTCATGAAATCACCGTAAACACCTTCATCTCCTGTTATAAGACCGCAGGAGATTCCCGCTACGGGGGCCTTTATTGGAACGCCCGCCGCCATCAGCGCCAGCGTTGAGCCGCAGATCGAGCCCTGAGAGGTCGAGCCGTTGGAGGAGAGCACCTCGGATACCACGCGTATAGCATAGGGGAAATCGTCAATGCTCGGAATTACGGGCAGAAGCGCCTTTTCGGCAAGCGCGCCGTGACCTATTTCGCGGCGGCCGGGACCTCTTGACGGCTTTGTTTCGCCTACCGAGTAGGAGGGGAAATTATAGTGATGAATATATCTTTTTGTGGTTTCCTCATCAAGCCCGTCGAGCTTCTGTGCGTCGGTCACCGGGGCTAAAGTGGCGACCGAAAGCACCTGCGTCTGCCCTCTGGTGAACATTCCGGAGCCGTGAGTGCGGGGAAGAAGGTCAATTTGCGCGTTGAGGGGGCGGATTTCATCTATTCCGCGGCCGTCGACACGCTTTTTTTCGTTTTTAAGCCAGTCTCTTACGACGTGCTTTTGAACAAGATACAAAATTTCCTCTATCTTGGATTCGCAGCCCTCAAACCTTTCGTCAAACTTCTCGTGAACCGCGTTGTAAATCGGCAGAAGCGCCGCGTCGCGCACGTTTTTGTCATCGGTATCGAGCGCCTTTTTAACGTCTTCAATGCAGAAATCCTCTATTTCCTTTAGAATTTCGGGATTGGGGTCGTTTGACTCAAATTCAAATTTAGGCTTGCCGATTTCGGCAACGATTCCGTTTATGAATT
>CALWUZ010000144.1 GCA_944384845.1 uncultured Clostridia bacterium | reverse complement strand
AATCTGGGCAGCGGCGCTTGCCACATGTCTTGGCATGTTTATCAGCGCGGTCATCGCCTTTATCCCGTTTTTCAGGCGGAAAGCGCTGCTGAGCTTCTGCAAGCCGCGTTTCAGCGGGAAAATGGTGCGTCAGATTGTCGCCTGCGGCAGTCCGAATTTTCTCAACAATATCGCCGGAAGAATTACCTCAATTTTAATGAACGTGATTTTAGTGCGCTTAGGCGGGGAAACCGCCGTGTCGGTCTACGGCGTTCTGATGTTTGCGGACGGCTTTATTCAGCCGCTGCTTTACGGAATGTGTGACTCACTGCAGCCCGCGGTTGGCTATAACTGGGGCGCGCGCAAATTCTCAAGGGTCAGAGCCATTGAGAAATGCTGCTTCACTGCAAGCGGAATCGTCTCATTGACAGCGGTCGCCGTTATCGCCCTGTTTCCGGAACAGATTACAAAGCTTTTCGTTTCCGATGCCGGAAGCGAGGTTCTGAACCTTTCTGCGGGAGCGCTCAGGCTTTTCAGCCTTACATACATAACCCGCTGGTTTTCATTCGCTACCCAGAGCTATATGCTGGCTATCGAAAAGCCCATGCCTGCTTCGCTGATTTCGGTATCGACTGCGCTGGTCTTCCCGGTGCTTTTGATAGCCGCGATGTGGCCGCTCGGGCTTACCGGCATCTGGCTTAATTTCGCCGCCACCGCGCTGCTTGCCGCTCTGCTTTCCGCGGTTATTCTGCTGCGGATGCGCCGTGACCTGCGGCAGCCCGATCCGCTTCCCGAGACTTCTCCAAAGCAGTGACCACGTAAGCTTTGTGAAACCCACATTTGCAAAGACAAAGTGATGTAATTACTAAAAAGCAAAAGCCCTTCCGTATTCATAAAAATACGGAAGGGCTTTTGCGTATTTATAGCCCGAAACAAGCAGATTATTGTTCACCTATATAATCAAGATACTCTTCGAGGCACATACCGAGACGGTTTATCTCCTTAGCGGTGTTAATGCCGACAAAACGGTAGTGCCATGACTCGTGAATAACACCGGTAACAGGCTGCTTTTCGGAGCTGTAGCGCATTATAAAGCCGTAATCCTCGGCGTTTTCCTGAAGCCACTCATACATCGGAGTAGTCTCAAAGCTGTCAGACGCCATATTGAAATCGGCGGCAAGTCCCGTATGATGCTCGCTTGTACCCGGTCTTGCCACGACGGTCGCCGCCTCAGCCTCTGCCTCCTCGTCGGTAAGCGAGGTATCGTTTGCCTTGCAGCGGTTCACCTGATTCTGAAACAGCGTGTTCTGCATATCATAGGAACGGTAGGGCGACCAGACATAAAGCTCGACGCCGTCATCCCACGCCGCGTCGATCATCGCCTTCATATACGACCATATGTCCTTGTCTATCTGCCCGCCTATCTCCTTAAACCAGCTATTGTTAAGATATTCGTTCGGAATTGTCATCAGATTTGCTTCATAGTCATAATCCTCAGCAAGCGGGTTTTCTCCGTTGACAAGAAAAAGCTTGCTGTAATTTGCGTCAAGCCCGGCCGGCCCTTCTGAGGGATAGCTCGGAGCGGAGGGTTCGTCTGAAGAGACATCGGCTGACGACTGTCCGCCCGTTTCTGAGGATATGTTTTCCTCTTCCTTATCTGCGGACGAAAGCACAGCGTTTACGGCAAAAATAATAAGCGCCGCCACCGCCGCAAGTATAACCGCGCATAAGGATAAAAAAATCCTGCGCTTTACTATTGCCTTATGTCTTTGTTTCTTTGTCATTTTTCTCTCCATCCCTCTTATTCGTCAAGCTTGAGCACCGCCATAAACGCTTCCTGCGGCACCTCTACGGTGCTGAGCTTTCTCATTCGCTTTTTGCCTTCCTTCTGTTTTTCAAGCAGCTTTTTCTTTCGGGTTATATCGCCGCCGTAGCACTTTGCAAGCACGTCCTTCCTGAGCGCCTTTACCGTTTCTCGGGCTATTATCTTTCCTGAAACCGCCACCTGTATAGGCACTTCAAAAAGCTGCCTCGGAATATATTCCTTAAGCCTTTCGGCTATTTTCCGGGCGCGCGTGTAGGCGTTATCGCTGTGCACGATAAACGAAAGCGCGTCAACAACATCGCCCGCCAGTATCACGTCAAGCTTTACAAGCTTGGATTTTTCGTAGCCCTTCGGCTCATAGTCATAGCTCGCGTAGCCCTTTGTTCTGGATTTAAGCGCGTCAAAGAAATCATATACTATCTCGCCCATCGGCAGGACGTAATGTATATCCACACGGTCGCCCATATACTTCATATCGGTATATACGCCGCGGCGCTCCTCACACAGCTGCATTATTGTTCCCACATATTCGCTCGGGCTGTATATATGCACGTCCGCCACCGGCTCCAGCGCCTCGGCTATTACGGCAGGGTCGGGATAGTTTGTCGGATTGTCCACCGTCACGGTCTCGCCGTTTGTAAGCACAAATTTGTATTCCACGCTCGGCGCGGTGGTTACAAGATCGAGATTATATTCCCTTTCAAGCCGCTCCTGAACGATTTCCATATGCAGAAGCCCCAGAAAGCCGCAGCGGAAGCCGAAGCCCAGCGCCCCGGAGCTTTCCGGCTCGAAAAGCAGTGAAGCGTCGTTAAGGCTGAGCTTGTCAAGCGCGTCCCGCAGGTCGGGATATTTTGCGCCGTCTGCCGGATAGATACCGCAGAAAACAACGGGATTTACCTTACGGTAGCCCTCGAGCGGCTCGTCCGCCGGACGCTCGGCAAGAGTGACGGTATCGCCCACGCGCGCCTCGTTTACGGATTTTATCGAAGCGGTAAGATAGCCCACCTCGCCTGCGGAAAGCTCATCGCACGGCTCCATAAAGGTCGCGCGCTTGCGGCCGATTTCCACCGTGTCAAAATCCGCGCCGGTCGCCATCATACGTATTTTATCCCCTGTTTTAAGCTTTCCGCTCTTTATGCGGAAATATACCACGACGCCCTTGTACGGGTCATAATATGCGGCGAACACAAGCGCTGTAA
>CALWUZ010000143.1 GCA_944384845.1 uncultured Clostridia bacterium | reverse complement strand
GGACGCTAAGCTGCGTGCTCAGATGCGTACCGAGATTTCAAAGCTTCATCAGCGTTTGGGTACAACCTTTATTTACGTTACTCACGACCAGACCGAGGCTATGACGATGGGTACCCGCATAGTTGTTCTGAAGAGCGGTATTATCCAGCAGGTCGATACTCCTAACAATCTTTACCGTTTCCCCTGCAACCTCTTCGTTGCCGGATTCATCGGTTCTCCGCAGATGAACTTTATAGAGTCCAAGCTTCTTAAGGAGGGCGAGGATTATCTGGTTGAATTCGGTTCTGAGGATACCAAGACCCGCGCCGGCGTTAAGTATAAGATTAAGCTTCCGGCTGATAAAAATAAGGATAACTGCCTTGAGGCTTATGTCGGCAAGGAAGTAATTATGGGTATTCGTCCCGAAAACGTTCACAACGAAGAGGATCTTGTTGCTTTGCATAAGGACGGCGTTGTGGAAGCGGACGTTGAGGTTACTGAGCTTATGGGCGCCGAGACCTATCTTTATATGAATTGTGAGGGTCAGGCTATCAATGCCCGCGTAAGCCCGACAAATACCGCCCGTCCCGGCGATAAGATTCAGATTGCTTTTGAAACTGCGAAAATTCACCTTTTCGATAAGGATACCGAGCTTACAATCTGCAACTGATTTTTCAAAGACCACGCTTAACCGCGTGGTCTTTTTTATGAGTTGAATGCTGAAAAAACGGCTTAACGCCGTTTTTTTTTGCTTCTGTGGTGTTATATGCTTTAGCTTGATAAAATTAAATTAAGCAGAAATAATGTCAATGAATTAAGGAAAAAAGTTGAAAAAGATTACCGTTAGTGGTAAAATAAACACTGTATAGATAAATAGCGGGCGGTGAAACAGATGAGTATGAAAAAATGGCGGACAGCGGTAGCTGACAAGGAGCTTGCAAAGGAACTGGCGGAGGAATGCGGTGCCGATCCTATTGTCGCCCTTATAGCCGCTGCCCGCGGATATACCGACCCTGCCGCTCTTGAGGAGTTTTTGTCCGACGAGCCCTGCTTTGAGGAGCCGCGCGTGCTTGCCGATATGGTAAAAGCCGCGGAGATATTGAATAATGAAATAGCTTCCGGCAGTAAAATCGCGGTTTTCGGCGATTACGACTGTGACGGAATTATTTCCGCTTCCATTATGTGCGCTTATATAAGAAGCCGCGGCGCCGACTGCATATACTATATACCAGACAGATTCAGCGAAGGCTACGGTATGAATATTGACGCTGTCGAAAAGCTCAGGGAATACGGGGCAGAGCTTTTGATTACGGTTGATAACGGAATTGTCTGCCACGATGAGGTCAGGCGCGCTAAAGAGCTTGGAATGAAGGTTATTGTAACCGATCATCATCTGCCTTCGGAGACCCTTCCGCCCGCAGACGCCGTGGTTGACCCTCACAGACGCGACTGTCCTTCTGTATTTAAGGAAATCTGCGGCGCCGAGGTGGCGTTTAAGCTTATATGCGCCGCAGAGGATAAAGAGCCGGAGGAGCTGCTTGCGTATTATGCGGATCTTCTGAGCGTTGCGGTTACGGCTGATATTATGCCGCTTGTCTTAGAAAACCGCATAATTGTAAAGTACGGTATTGAAAAAATGAAATCCTCGCCGGCAACCGGGCTTTCCGCACTGCTTAACGTAGCCGGAATTTCTCCTTCCACGGTCACAGCCGAGCGTATAGCCTTCGGAATAGCTCCGAGGATAAATGCCGCGGGCAGAATGGGAAGCGCCGCACGTGCGGCGGAGCTGCTTTTGTGCGGCAATATGCTTAAGGCGCTGGAGATTGCGAATGAGATAGACAATGATAACAGCGAGCGCCAGCGTATAGAAAAGGAAATATGTGAAGAGGCGCTGCATATAATTGAGAAAAACGGTTACTGTTTTGACCGCGTAATTGTTGTGGACGGAGAGAACTGGCATCACGGACTTTTGGGAATAGCCGCCTCAAAGATTGCCGAGCGCTTCGGAAGACCCTGCATTGTGCTGTCGCGCGACGGTGATACCGCCGCCGGTTCAGGCAGAAGCATAGAGGGCTTTTCGCTTTATAACGCTATAAAGTCGGCGTCCGATATGCTGACAAAATTCGGCGGACATGAGCTTGCCGCCGGATTAAGCCTTGCGTCGGCGGAAATTCCGCTTTTCAGAGAAAAAATCAACGATTATGCCGCGGCGCGCGATTTTGTTGCTCCGGTGCTTGAGCTTGACTGCCGGCTTAATCCGTCCGCCTTGTCGGTCGATTTGGCCGAAGCGCTGAAGGCGCTTGAGCCGTTCGGGCATGGCAATCCTGTACCGGTTTTCGGTATTTTCGGGGTAACCCTTCAGCGCATTACGCCTATCGGCGGAGGAAAGCATCTGCGGCTTATTTTTTCAAAGGGTGAAAATTCCTTTCAGGCTCTGCTTTTCGGGATGACCAGAGAACGCTTCTGCTTTGCGGAAGGCGATTTACTTGACGCAGCGGTTACCGTAGAGCTTAATACCTATAACGGCGAGACGGGAATCACCGTCAAAGTAAAGGCGCTGCGTATGAACGGCACCGATGACGATCGGCTGTTTTATGAATTAGAATGCTTCGGCGATTATATGTCTGGCAGAAAAACCGACGCAAAGGCGCTTCTGCCTACCCGCAAAGAGGCGGGAACGGTTTACAGGCTTATCGCATCGGACCCCGTACCGGAGGAAAGAATTAAATATCTCAATATCAATACGATAGGATATGCCAAAACTGCGGTCTCGCTTTTAACGCTGACAGAGCTCGGGCTTATTGTGCGTGACTCGTCCGGATACTACAGGGCTGTCCAAAGAGAACAAAAAACGGAGCTTGCGAATTCATCCGTTTACAGAAGTCTGCTCGAGAGGAGTGAAACGGTATGAACGCAGAGCAGCAGAAAAATTATGAAAAGCTTTATAAGCAAATGCAGGATTTGGGGGGCAGCTATAACTACGATTTAGTTAAAAAAGCCTTTGAATACTGTGTTGAAAAGCATCAGGGACAGAAAAGATATACAAATGAGGAGTATTATATTCATCCCTTTAACGTCGCTTCCATTATAGTTTCGCTCGGAATGGACAGCGAATCGGTAGCGGCGGCGCTGCTGCATGATGTGGTCGAGGATACCGATACCTCTGTCGAGGATATAAAGCGTGAATTTGGCGACGAGGTGGCTCTGCTTGTAGACGGGGTTACAAAGATAGGAAGGCTTAATTTTTCCACAAAAGAGCAGCAGCAGGCTGAAAGCTTAAGAAAAATGCTTATCGCAATGGGTCAGGACATACGGGTTATAATCATAAAGCTTGCCGACCGCCTGCACAATATGCGCACCATCGACGCTATGCCGGAGCAGAAGCAGAGAGACAAATCACTTGAAACGCTGGAAATCTACGCGCCTATCGCCCACAGATTAGGTATCAGACCGGTTAAGGAGGAGCTTGAGGACCTTGCGATAAAGCATCTTGACCCGATAGCATATAAGGAAATTGAGGATTTGCTTATGCTGCGCAAGCAGCACCGCGAGCAGATACTTGAGGAAATAAAGCAGCGTATAGAGGAAAGACTGCGCGAGGCTATGCCGGGCGTCAAAATGGCGTTTCAGGGCAGAATCAAGTCCATACACGGAATATACTGAAAAATGTATGTTCAGGGCAAGGACTTTGACGAAATATACGATATTTACGCGATACGCATTATTACCGACACGGTGGCTGACTGCTACAATATTCTCGGCATAATGCACGATATGTTCAGACCTATACCCAACCGCTTCAAAGACTATATTTCAACTCCGAAGCCCAATATGTATCAGTCACTGCATACCACCGTGATAAGCAGGGCGGGAATCCCCTTTGAGATTCAGATACGCACCTTTGATATGCACCACACCGCGGAGTTCGGCATAGCGGCGCACTGGAAATATAAGGAGGGCATTACTGAAAACAACCGCAGGATGGAGGATCGTCTTGCGTGGATACGGCAGATACTTGATTCGCAGGCGGCGTCGACCGATGTTTCGGACCTTGTAAGAAGCATCAAGGTGGATTTGTCCCAGGAGGACGTTTTTGCCGTAACTCCAAAGGGAGACGTAATAAACCTGCCGGTCGGCTCCACGGTTGTGGATTTTGCCTTTGCGATACATTCGGCTGTGGGTACGCGCATGATCGGCGCCAAGGTGGACGGAAAGATTGTTCCGATAAATCATGAAATAAAGACCGGCGAGGTAATAGAAATACTGACTACCAACCAGCCGGGACACGGTCCCAGCCGTGACTGGCTCAATATAGCGGTGACCTCCCAGGCAAAATCGAAAATACGCTCATGGTTTAAAAAGGAAAAACGCACTGAAAATATTGCAGCCGGAAAGCTGGAAATAGAAAAGGAATTTCGCAGAGCGGGAATAGACCTTCAGGAAGACGAGCATACGGAATTTATTGAAGAAACAGCTAAAAAGCTGCGTTTTTCCGGCTCGGATGAATTTTATGCCGCGATAGGCTACGGCGGAGTTCTGCTTTCCAAAATAATGCCGAGAATCAAAGAGGATTACAATAAAAGGATTTCGGCTAACAAGCCTGACGTCGAAATTGCAAAAATACCCGAAAAGCGTATTTCAAAATCCTCAGACGGTGTTGTTGTTGACGGCATAGATAACTGCCTTATCAAGCTTTCAAAATGCTGTGCTCCGCTTCCGGGTGATGATATAATAGGATTTATCACCCGCGGTCACGGTGTTTCAATACACAAGCGTGACTGCCCCAACGTGCCGGTTAATATAGCCGACGCCGCTGAGCCGGAGCGCTGGATAGGTGCTCACTGGGACGTGACGAAATCCGACGCCTTTATATCCACGCTTCAGGTGGCGGCAATAGACCGCGATGGTCTGCTGCTTGATATTATGAACACGGTCTACAATATGCGCGTGCCGGTTCACGGCGTAAACGCCCGTCAGACCAAAAGCGGCAACTGCATTACGGTGATAACAATTTCAGCAGAGAGCGTGGAGCATCTTAAGAGCATAATTTCGCGCCTTGAAAAGGTAGAGGGCGTATTCAGTGTTGAAAGGATAAATCAGTGATGAAGGCTGTGATTCAAAGAGTTGAAAGCGCGTCTGTAACGGCGGACGGCAGAAAGGCGGGAAGCTGCGGCATGGGCTTTCTGGTGCTTGTATGCGCCGTAAGGGATGATACCGACGGCGACGCCCGCCTGCTTGCCCGCAAAACCGCCGCACTTCGCGTTTTTTCCGACGAAAACGGAAAAATGAATAAATCCGTCCTTGATATAGGCGGTGAAATTTTAGCCGTATCGCAGTTTACACTGTGCGCCGACGTTAAAAAAGGAAACCGCCCTTCTTTTACTGAAGCGATGGAGCCGGTAATGGCTGAAGAGCTTTACGAGCTGTTCTGCGCAGAGCTTGAAAGCCTTGGTGTGAAAAGTGTGGAAAAAGGCGGCTTCGGCGCAGATATGAAGGTGAAGCTTGTAAACGACGGTCCGGTGACCGTTCTGTTTGATACCGCTGTATGGAGAAAAAAATGGAAATTAGAGTTTTGCATTTAGGACTTATAAAAACCAACTGCTACCTGCTTAAAAGCGATAAGGCTGCGGTTGTTATCGACCCCGGATTTATAAGGGACGGGGTCTTTGAATTTTTGAATGAAAATCAGGATAAGGAGCGCCTTATTCTGCTGACACATGCGCATTTTGACCATATCGGAGGCGCGGCGGATCTGCGCAGCCGTACCGGCGTTAAAATAGGAATCGGCAAGGATGACGCTCCCGCGCTTTCTGACAGGCGCCTTAATCTTTCGGAACAGTTTCATGCGGATATTGAGCCGTTTTTGCCCGATATTTCTTTTGAGAGCGGAGAAAAATTCAATGTCGGTGATATAGATTTCAAGGTGATTTTCACACCGGGGCATACAAAAGGAGGCGTTTCATATTTATCGGGAGACTGCCTTTTTTCCGGAGACACGCTTTTTGAAAGCTCTGCGGGACGAACGGATTTTCCGGGAGGGGACATAAGGGCGCTGAAAAAATCCCTTAAAAAGCTTATGAGCCTGCCGGGCAGCGTCAAGGTATATCCGGGGCACGGAGATTTTACGACTATCTCCCGCGAAAGAGAAAACAATATGTTTGTGTGGTAATAAAATGAAGCTTTGTCTTATAAATCACTCGTTCAGATACGAGCTTGAAAAGCTTATAAGGGTTTTTCTGCCGTTTGAAAGGATAGAGTTCTTTTCCGAAGTGCAGGAGGGCGGCAGTACTGCGGTAACCGAGCTTGTGAAGGGCAGGCAGACGGTTCTCCGTTCCGAGCTTAATATTTGGGGGAGGCGCTTCGCGTCGTCAGAGACTCTTGACGGAGAGTCTGCTGATGATTATGACGCGGAATGCGAAAGGCTGATTGCGGTAACGCTTTATAATTGCTTTGTAAGCGCTTCGGGCTATGTGCCGAAATGGGGAATACTGACCGGCGTGCGCCCTGCAAAGCTTTTTTACAGGCTGTCCGAGGCGGACGGTGAAAAAGCGGCGGAGGAATGGTTCAAAAAAGCTCTTATGGTTGATGAGAGCAAGATTACTCTCTGCCGGGAAACGGTTGCCGCCGAAAGGGCGGTGACCGCGCTTTCGCGTCCGGAGTCCTTCAGCCTTTATGTTTCAGTGCCGTTCTGTCCTACAAGATGCGCTTACTGCTCATTTGTTTCGCATTCGGTGGAGAACGCGGGAAAGCTGATTCCCGATTATATCGAGCTTTTAACCCGCGAGCTTTCGCTTACCGGCAGTATAGCGCGAAGGC
>CALWUZ010000142.1 GCA_944384845.1 uncultured Clostridia bacterium | reverse complement strand
TTAATAGCCTATAATCTTGAAATGGGAATGAAAAAGGAAATTTACGCAAAATGCGACGAATCCGGAGATATTGTTATAAACGCCCGCCTTCTTGCCGATATCTTAAGGCGGATGAACGGCATACAGGTGGAAATAACCGCAAACGACCGCCTCAACTGCAGCATAAAGTGCGGCGAGGCTACCTTTGATATTATGGGAATGGCTGCGGCGGATTTTCCCGAAATGCCTACGGTCGGAAACGGAAGAAGCATTGTTATTGATGGCGGAGTGCTTTCGGAAATGGTAAAAGGCACAATATTCGCCGCCGCGCAGAACGAAGGAGCAAAGCCGATTCTTACCGGAATAAACGTGACGATTGAAGACGGCGTAATGCAGTTTGTCGCTATCGACGGCTACCGTCTGGCAATAAGAAGGCACAAGGTCGATATTCCGGATAATTTCTCCTTTACCATATCCGGCAAAGCCATAGGTGAGGCAGTAAAGCTCATAAACGAGGAAACCGAAAAAATTGAGATAAACGTCGGAGAAAGGCTTATAAGCTTTAACATAAACGGATACGAATTTATATCCAGACTGCTTGAAGGTGAGTTTGTCAACTATCAGAAAACAATCCCCACAACGCATAAGCAGCGCGTTGTGGTCAACACCCGCGAGCTTACCGAGACAATAGAACGCGTTTCTCTTCTTATAAGCGAATCCTTTTCCACACCGGTGCGCTGCTATTTTAACGAGCTTAACGCCGTATTTACCTGTGCTACTTCAATAGGAAGAGCAACCGAAACCTTTAATACCCGGCTTGAGGGAGAAAATTTCGAGATAGGTCTTAACAGCAGATACCTGCTTGAAGCGCTTCGGGCGGCTGATTCAGAGCAGATACAGATACTTTTTAACGGTTCAAATGCCGGCGTGCTCATAACCGCCGCGGACGGCGGAGATTTCAAATATATGATTATGCCTATGAGGTTGAGATAATGGAGTATAAAAGGCTTTCGGTAAAAGAAGAGTTTATCCGGCTTGACAGCGCTATGAAGCTTGCCGGCATGGTTTCAACCGGAGGACATGCCAAAACCGTTATTCAAAGCGGCGAGGTAAAGGTAAACGGTCAGATATGCACCGCAAGGGGAAAAAAGCTTTATAAAGGAGACAAAGCCGAATTCGGCGGCTCCGGATTTATTATAGAATGAGAATTTTAAGCTTCAGCTGCCGTAATTTCCGTAATTTGGAGGAGCTTTCCGTTTCCGATTTTGATGAGATGAATGTTATCTGCGGTGAAAACGCTCAGGGAAAAACAAATATGCTTGAGGGATTATGGCTTTTTACGGGGATGAAAAGCTTCAGGGGCGCAAAGGATTCCGAATATGTCTTTTTCGGAAGAGAAAAGTCGGATTTAAAGCTTTCCTTTGTTTCCGGGGGAATAAAAAACGATGCCGGTCTTGAAATAACCGCAAGGCGGCAGGCGGCGCTTAACGGAAAAAAACTCAAAGCGGTTTCTGAGCTGGCGGGAAAATTCAACGCAGCGGTTTTTTCCCCGTCTGATTCGGAAATAGTGGGAGGCGGTCCGTCGCTGAGACGGAAATTTATAGATTCAGCTATAGGTCAGATTTATCCCGCTTATATATCGCTGATAAAAAATTATACGCGCGCGGTAACCCAGCGAAACAGTATCATAAAGGATTATAAAAACGACGGGTCACTTTCGGTAATGCTCGACGTTTTTGAAAATGAAATTGCCTCGGGAGCACAGAAAATAATAAAATTCCGCAGGAGATACATTGAAAAGATAAAAAATTTTCTGCCGGACATATACGGCGGAATTTCCTCCGGGAAGGAAAGACTTGACGCAGAATATATTCTTTCTTATGAGGGGGACAATCTGGCTGATGTACTAAAACAGACTCGGATAAGGGATATGTATACGGGAAGCACCTCTGCAGGTCCTCACAGGGACGATATTGAATTTAAGATAAACGGAATACCGGCAAGAAGCTTCGGCTCTCAGGGTCAGAAGCGCAGCGTAGCTTTGGCGCTCAAGCTCTGCGAGGCGGAGATTATAAAAAATGTTTCCGGAGAATATCCGGTGTTTTTGCTTGACGATGTAATGAGCGAGCTCGACCCTGAAAGGCAGAGCTATATTTTAAACCATATAAAGGGAATACAAGCCTTTATTACCTGCTGTGATCCCTCAAATATACAAAATCTGAAGCAGGGCAAAATCATAAATATAAAAAACGGACAGGTGGTTTGATGTATATTCATCTGGGTCAGGGTACCGTGGTGCCGTCAAGGGAAATCGTGGGTATCTTCGATATAGAAGGCACGACAATTTCAAAGCATACCCGCTCATTTCTTGAAAAGGCCGAAAAAAAGGGAGAGGTTGTGACAGTTTCCTATGAGCTTCCGAAAGCATTTGCAGTATGTTCCGGAAAAGAAAAAAAACAGACGGTCTATATTACCCAGCTTGCTTCCTCCACCCTTTTAAAGCGGTCTGATTTTATAAATTCTCTGTAATCTTAAGTTTTTTCTTACTGAAAGGAATGTTGACAATAATGAACAGCGATATAATGTCGCCTATAACCGAAAATTATGATGAAAATTCCATACAGGTGCTGGAGGGTCTTGAGGCGGTAAGAAAGCGCCCGGGTATGTATATCGGCTCCACCGGAGAAAGCGGGCTTCACCATCTTGTCTATGAAATAGTGGATAACTCGATAGACGAGGCGCTGGCAGGCTTCTGCGACAGAATATTGGTAGAAATTTTAGATGACGATATAATAAGGGTCACCGACAACGGAAGAGGAATACCGGTTGGTATTCATCCGCAAAAGGGTATACCTACCGTAAGCGTTGTTTTCACCATTCTGCACGCGGGCGGAAAATTCGGGGGAAACGGATACAAGGTATCCGGCGGTCTTCATGGAGTCGGCGCCTCGGTAGTCAACGCACTTTCGGACTGGCTTGAGGTTGAAATATGCGACGGGGAGCATAAATATTTTCAGAGATACGAAAAAGGGAATGTCGTGACCGAGCTTAAAATAACCGGAGATACCGAAAAAACCGGAACAAGGGTCACATTCAAGCCTGACGCTTCCATTTTTACCGATACCACAAGGTTTGATTTTGATATACTTTTAAAAAGACTGCGCGAGCAGGCGTTTTTAAACGCGGGAATAAGAATAGTTTTAAAGGATGAGCGCAGTGACGCCGAAATTCCGGAAAGAGAAGAAGATCTGCATTATGAGGGCGGAATAAAATCCTATGTGGAATTTTTGCTTGAGAAAAGCAAAAAAGAAAGGCTAAACAGCGAGGTAATATATTTTAACGGGTCATCCGGCGATTCAAACGCGGAAATCGCGCTGCTTTGGAGCACAGGCTACGATACCAAAATAATGTCATTTGCGAACACTATTCACACCGTGGACGGCGGAACGCACGAAAGCGCCTTTAAAACAAGTCTCGCCAGAGTTATAAACAAATATGCAAGAACATTTAAATTTCTTAAGGAAAGCGATTCAAATTTAAAGAGCGAGGATATAAACGAGGGTCTTGTGGCGGTGGTCAGCGTAAAGCTTACCGACGCGCAGTTTGAATCTCAGACCAAGGCAAAGCTCGGAAACACCGCGATAGGCACGCTTGTAAATAATATTGTGGCGGAAAAAATGATGAATTATCTTGAGGACCATCCCGCCGAGGCAAAAATTATACTTGACAAGTCGATAGCCTCCTCAAATGCGAGAGAGGCGGCGCAGAGAGCAAGGGAGCTGCAGAGAAACAAATCAGGAATAGGCGGAAAGACAAGAATGCCCGAAAAGCTTACCGACTGTATTTCTGATGATCCTACAAAAACCGAAATATTCATAGTTGAGGGAGATTCAGCCGGAGGCTCCGCCGTGGAGGGCAGAAACAGCACCTATCAGGCAATACTGCCGCTGTGGGGAAAAATGCTCAACGTTGAAAAGGCAAGAGTGGATAAGGTCTTCAGCAATGAAAAGCTTACTCCGGTTATAGTGTCTCTCGGCACCGGAATAGCCGAAAACTTTGATATTGAAAAATTAAGATACGACAAGGTAGTAATAATGGCCGACGCCGACGTTGACGGCTCGCATATAAGAACGCTTTTGCTTACTTTCTTTTTCAGATATATGCCTCAGCTCATAGAGACCGGTCATATTTATCTTGCGCAGCCCCCGCTTTACAGGATTTCAAAGGGCAAGCGCTATTATGATGCTTTTACCGATGAGGACAGGGACAGATATATAGCAGAGCTTGGGGAAAACTGTGATGTTCAGAGATATAAGGGACTCGGCGAAATGAATCCCGAACAGCTTTGGGAGACAACGCTGGACCCTGAGCACAGAACTATTCTCAAGGTCAGTATGTCTGACGCTGAGCTTGCCGACCGTATTTTTTCGGATCTTATGGGAGAAGACGTTGAACCGCGGAGAAAATTTATTGAAGAAAACGCGGTTTTTGCGACCGATCTTGATATTTAAGGGAGTGTAATTTATGGCAAAGCAGGAAAATGTCTACTGGCCGAGCGACGAGGAAACTAAAATTGTTCCGGTTGAGATAGTCGACGAGGTCAGGAGCAGTATGCTGCAGTATTCTATGTCGGTGCTTGTAAGCCGTGCGATACCTGACGTAAGAGACGGTCTCAAGCCCGTACACAGAAGAATACTTTATACTATGTATGAAAAGGGACTTACTCCCGACAAGGCGTACCGTAAATGCGCCGATACGGTCGGAGCGGTGCTGGGCTCATATCATCCTCACGGCGACGCCAGCGTTTACGACGCTATGGTTCGTATGGCGCAGGATTTTTCGCTGCGTTATCCTCTTATAGACGGACATGGAAACTTCGGAAATATAGACGGCTACCCGGCAGCGGCGTACAGGTATACGGAATCAAGAATGAACCGGCTTTCGCTCCATATGCTCGACGATATTGAAAAAGAAACGGTTAATTTTATTCCGAACTACGATAACCGCCTTAAAGAGCCGGAGGTGCTTCCGGTAAGATTTCCGCAGCTTCTGGTAAACGGCGCTTCGGGAATAGCGGTCGGAATGGCGACTGAAATCCCGCCGCATAATTTAGGCGAGGTAATAGACGGCATGTGCTGTCTTATTGACAATCCCGACGCTGACCTGCAGGAAATCTGCAAATATATAAAGGGACCGGATTTTCCGACCGGCGGAACCATTATGGGAAGAGCCGGGATAAGGGCGGCATACGCTACCGGACGCGGAAGGATAACGCTGCGCGGCAAAACCGAAATTGAGGAGACCAAAAACGGAAAATACCGCATAGTTATTACCGAAATACCGTATAAAGTAAGGAAAAAGGAGCTTGTTAAAAGTATTTACGACCTTGCCGCCGAAAAGAAAATAGAGGGAATAGACGACGTTGTTGATTATTCTTCAAAGCGTGACGGCGGAATAAGAATAATAGTTGATCTTAAAAAGGACGCAAATCCTCAGGTAGTGCTTAATAAGCTGTACCGGTACACCGCTCTTCAGACAACCTTCGGAGCGATACTGCTGGCGATAGTCGGCGGCAAGCCGCAGCTGCTTACCCTTAAGGAAATGCTTCAGAACAGCATAGATTTTCAGTGTGATATTGTCCGCCGACGCACCGAGTACGACAAGCGCAAGGCGGAGGAGCGCGCACACGTGCTTGAGGGAATTAAAATAGCGCTGGATTTTATCGACGAGGTAATCAAGATAATCCGCGCGAGCAAATCCATACCCGACAGCAAGGCTGCGCTGACCGAAAGATTCGGTCTTGACGATATTCAGACCACCGCGATTGTCCAGATGCAGTTAGGAAAGCTTTCCGGTCTTGAAAAGCAGAAGATACTTGATGAACTGAAGGAAAAGCTGGATTTTATAAAGGAATGCAATGAAATTCTTGCAAGTAAAGAGAGAATCCTCGATATAATTAAAACAGAGGCTCTCAACCTGCGGGACAGATTTTCCGATGACCGCCGCACCGAAATAAGCGATGTTGCGGGAGAGGTGGATATCGAGGATCTTATTCCGGAGGAGCAGTGCGTGCTTACAAAAACCCAGAACGGCTTTATCAAACGGCTTCCCGCAGATACCTACAACGTTCAGCACCGCGGCGGAAAGGGAATTACCGGTATGACAACGAGAGACGACGACATGGTTGAAAGCATGTTTGTCTGCTCGTCGCACGATTATATAATGCTTTTCTCAAATCTGGGAAGAATGTACCGTATAAAGGCGTATGAAATTCCCGAAGCGAGCCGCACGGCAAAGGGTATGAATATTATAAACATACTGCCGCTTATGCCGGATGAAAAAATAAACGTAATACTCCCCGCTTCAGAGCTTGACGAGGAAAAATTCGTCACAATGGGAACCAAGAAGGGTATAATAAAGCGTACAAGGCTGTCCGAGTTCCGCAATACACGGAAGAGCGGAATCATAGCGCTTTCCATCGACGAGGACGACGAGCTTATTTTTGCCAATTTGACCGACGGTGAGAATAATCTTATGATAGCCACTAAAAAGGGTATGGCAATTCAGTTCAGCGAGAAGGATGTCCGCGCTATGGGAAGGTCTGCGCGCGGAGTAAAGGCCATTACGATGAAGGACGGCGATTACGTAGTGGCTATGACGGTAACCGGGGAAAATACAAGGCTTCTTACTATAACCGAAACCGGCTACGGCAGAATAAGCCCGATCAGCGATTACCGGCTGCAGTCAAGAGGCGGCAAGGGTCTTACAAACTACCGCGTTGATAAATACGGCGACGTTGCGGCGGTGCTTGACATTACCGGGGACGAGGATATAATAATGATAGCGTCAAACGGTATTCTGATACGTATTTACAGCGGAGATATTTCAACCTTTGCGCGGCCTGCCAAGGGCGTTCGCGTAATGCGCGTCGGCGAGGGTGAAAGAGTATTGTCCGTGGCGGTAGCCGAGCACAGCGAGGAAGAGCCTACCGAGCTTCCCGACGCTCCCGACGCGGATTCCGGCGCGGCTGAAGCCGAAACGGAGGAAGAAAGCGGCGGTGAAGCAGAATAACAAGGGGTAAAAGAGAGACAAAAGCTTGATGAAAGCAGGTGAAGAGGGCGCAGAGCCTGATTTATGAACGAAGAAAAAAACACTCGGTTTGAGGAACAGACAAACAGCGGAGCTCCGGCACAGGAAGATACCTTCCCCTCCTGTCAGGGAGAGTCTTTTAAAAGTCCGCCAAAAGAAGAGCGGACCGCAGGAGAAACAGCAGACCGGAATTATAATAATTTTTCCGGAGAGGAAAACAGCGGAAACAGCAATAACGCCGCGTATGATAATCCGGGAGTCTATTCCGCGCCGAAAAGCTATGTCACTTTTATACCATACGGCTATACGCCTAAGACCTATGAGGAAAGGCGCGGTCTGAAAAAATCCGCCGTTACAATAGGAATTTCGCTTCTTCTGCTTCTGGGAATTTCTATCTTCTGGGCGACTGCGTATTTCTTTATTATGGGCAGGCTTGGCTTTACTTACGAAAGGGCGCTGGCAATAGTAAGCGACCCGGCAGTAATGCAGCTTGTGCAGGTGGTCTTGTCGGTATTTATGTTTACCGTCCCGTTTATCATAGTCTACAAGATAAACTCACTAAGAATAAGTGACCTTGTTCCGCTCGGAAAACCGAAAAAGGGAAACAGGCTTGCTATGTTTTTTATCGGTCTGTCCTTCTGCGCGTTTGCCAATATCGCAAGCTCTTACGCAGGATATTTTTTCCAGAGCTTCGGGATAGACTATAATGTGGATTACGGCGAAAATCCGGGCGGAATTTTCGGATTTTTGCTTGCCTTTCTTTCTACCTCTGTAGTTCCTGGGCTTATAGAGGAATTTGCCTGCCGCGGTCTCATAATGGGACTTCTGCGGAAATACGGCGACGGCTTTGCGGTGCTGGCGTCGGCAATTCTTTTCGGTCTGCTGCACGGCAACTTTGATCAGATGCCTTTTGCGTTTATGGTAGGACTGGTGCTCGGCTTTATTGTGGTGCAGACAAATTCGCTCTGGATAGCTGTCGCTGTTCATGCGGCGAACAATTTTGTTTCGGTAGCCTTTACCTATCTTTTGGGAGGACTGTCCGCCGAGATACAGAACCTTGTTTATTCGCTTTACCTTATGGCGGCGCTCACGCTCGGCATTGCCGCGGCGGCGGTCACCTCGCGCGGAACGGAAATCTTCAAATTCAGGGAAAGCGGCGTTGAAAGCGCTTTTTCACAAAGATGCAAGTGGTTTTTTACTTCGCCGGTCATTATAATTTTTATAGTGGTCTGCATTTTGGAGTCGCTTATATATTTTGCTTAATATAAAGGGGAGAGAATTATGGACGGCAACTGGTTTATAAACGAGCTTATAGATTCGGGAATAAGCGAAAGCGCAATAACCGGCTTTATCGCGATAATGATTTTTGTTCTTGTTTTTGCCTGCGCCGCGGCGCTTGTATTTTATCTGCTGCGGGCGGTCGGAGTCTGGAAAATGGCTAAGACGGCTGAAATAAGCAGCCCATGGGTCGCATTTATTCCGGTGGTAAATTCCTTTACATTAGGAAAAATAGCCGAAAAATACCGTAAGCGGGACGGTACAAAGTCGGCAAAATTCGGCGTGGCGCTTTTGGCGCTTAATATAATAACGCTTGTTATCGGAATATTGCTGACAGTGTTTACGGTAAACTCGGTAATTGAAATATTAAAAAACGCAGAGTATGCGGTGGAAGCGGATATCGATATGACAATAGATATGTTTTCCTCGCTTATTCCGGTGATTATCCTTTATGTTCTTATAATGGCGGCGGCTTTTGCATATATGATAGTCTACTACGTCGCGCTTTGGAGGGTGTTTTCTTCCTTTGACTATAAAAACGCCACGCTTTTTACGGTGCTTTCGGTGTTTTTCAGCTTTTTAGGACCGATTTTCCTTTTTATTTTGAGAAACAGGCAGCCGGTTTTCGATCCGCGGGAGCATTTTAACTTTTTTAATCAGAGCTTGTAATTAAAAAAGGCTGTCTGACTTTTCTTTGTCAGACAGCCTTTTTCAGGAGAAATTATGGACGCGAAATTTATGAAAGAAGCGCTGCGCCTTGCGGAAGAAGCGGCTGAACGCGGAGAGATTCCCGTAGGCGCGGTCATAGTAAAGGACGGGGAGATAATCGCCCGCGCTTCAAACCGGCGGGAGGAAAAGCAGAACGCTCTTTCCCACGCCGAGACCGAGGCGATAAGCATCGCCTGCACCGTGCTTCACAGTTGGAGGCTTGACGGCTGCGAGCTGTACGTTACGCTTGAGCCCTGCCCGATGTGTGCAGGGGCGATTATAAACGCGCGTATAAAAACGCTTGTTTTCGGAGCATATGACTCCGCGGCGGGAAGTATAGACAGTGTGGTAAACCTCTGTTCCTATCCCTATAACCACAGACCTGAAATTTACGGCGGGATATATGAGGACGAGTGCGCCGGGCTTTTAAGCGATTTTTTCAGGAATCTCAGAAAATTTCGCTGAGGGACAGCCTTCCTCTCATAATAAATTTTATTTTTTTATGAAATCCTTAAGGTCAGAGGGCTTTACAATTCCGAAAAGGAAGATGAGCAGGGCATAGAGCGAAAGAGAAACCAGCGACAGCAGTATTATGTAAACCAAATTTTCTATATTGCCGAGCAGCCGCAGCAGAGTATCGGCGAGAAGCGTCACGCAGAGCGCGGAGGCGAGAGGGAGTATAATTTCGCTTAAAAAATACAGCTTTGCCCGGCTGACCTTCAAAAGTCTGCCTACATTGAGTGCGCAGGTTAGAAAATTTGAAAAATACATTATCCAGATAAAGCCTTTAAGCCCGAAAACCGGAAGAAGTATAAGAATAAGGATTATACGCAGACCGGAATCGCTGACAGCAGTGCGGAAGCTGAATGCCTGCTGGTCAAGACCCTTTAAAATACCGTCTGAAACGCTGTCGAGGTACATCAGCGGCACTATGGGCGCTAGCGCGCGCAGCAGCCAGCCGACGTCCTCGCTTTTGTATATAAGCAGACCTATTTCCCTGCCGCCCACAAAAAATATTGCTCCGAATATGAAGGACATTACCGCCGTCAGCTTCAGAATATTTCGGGTGGCGGAGCTTACGAGACCGTCCCTGCCGCGCGCAGAGGCCTCGGACATTTCGGGGATAAGCAGGGTTGATATGGAGTTTAAGAGCGTGGAGGGAAAAAACAGCACCGGCAGCGCCATTCCCTTTATCATTCCGAACTGTGAAAGCGAGGAAGAACCGGAAAACGGATATTTTGCAAGGTTTTTGGGCACCAATATGTTTTCGGCTGTGCGCAGGGCGGTGTTAAGATATCTGCCTGAGGTTATCGGCATAGAAATATGAAGTATCCGGCGCACGATGCCGTAGGGCGGACGTTCTCTTCCCGAAAGGGAGGAAAGCTTTCTTTTGTCATTAAGCCAGACAAGCGTAAGCATCAGGAATGAAAATATTTCCGCGGCGACGTCACCGAAAATTACGGCGGCACAGCAGGCGGCAAGACCCTTGCTGTGAAAGCGGCCGACAAGAACCACAATCAGAATTATTCTGACCGCCTGCTCAAAAAGCTGGGAGACGGCATTGGGGGTTATTTTCCTGCGGGCGATAAAATAGCCGCGAAGACATGAGCTTATGCCCATAAAGGGCAGAGAAAGCGGCAGTATCTTAAGGGCAGGTACGGCGCGCACATCACCTAAAAGCTGTACGGCGATGATATCCGCACCGAAAAACACCAGCGCAGCCGAAATCAGGGCGATAAAAAGCGTGATTTCAGCCGAGCGCCTGAATATTTTCAAGGTACCCTTTTTTGAGCCGAGCGCAAGCTCCTCCGCCGTAAGGCGGGTGACTGCCGTACATATGCCGGACGAGGCAAAGGTGGACGCCAAAAGATAGACGCTGAATATAAGCTGATAAAGTCCGATGCCCTCAGACCCTATCAGGGCGGCGAGCCAGACCTTGAAAATAATTCCCGCAAAACGCAGAACAAGCGAAGACGCGGTGAGTATAAGCGCGTTTTTTATAAAAATCGTTTTTCTCACTTTTTCCACTCCCATATAAATTTTATGCCGGGTTATGCGGCTTAATGAGTTGAAAAAATGCAAAAAAGATAATATAATTGATACCGAAGGCTAAAATATAATATAAACGGCGGTGCTTTTATGAATTCACCATTGGCGGACAGGATAAGACCGAAAAAAATCGAAGATGTTGCGGGTCAGCGCCATCTGCTCGGCGAGGGCAAGGTGCTGCGCCGTATAATTGATTCCGGAACGGTGCCGAATCTTATATTCTACGGTCCGTCTGGCGTGGGAAAGACCACCGTTGCAAACATAATTGCGGAGAACTGCGGCAAAAGCCTGCACTATCTTAACGCTACGACTGCCTCCACCGCGGATATAAAAGAGATAATAAGCTCTATAGGCGGATTCGAGTCGGAAAACGGAATACTGCTGTATCTTGACGAAATCCAGTATTTCAATAAAAAGCAGCAGCAGATACTGCTTTCCTATATCGAGACTGGGGACGTAACTCTGATAGCCTCAACCACCGAAAACCCGTATTTCTATGTTTACAATGCTATTTTGAGCCGTTCTACGGTTTTTGAATTTAAGCCCCTTGCGCCCGGTGACATACTGGCAGCCGCACACCGCGCGATAAAGCTTTTAAGCGGGGAAAAAGGAAAGGAAATAACAATCTCGGACTCTGCGCTTGACAAATTATGCCGCGCTGCGGCGGGCGACGCGCGCCGGTGCCTCAATATGCTTGAGCTTTGCGTGCTTACATCTGAAGGCGGAGATAAAATCGTGATAGAGGATGGTACTGCGGAGGAAATACTTGCCGCCAATGCAGTAAGATATGACCGCGCGGGCGACGAGCATTATGACATTATATCGGCATATCAGAAGTCTATGCGCGGCTCCGATCCGGACGCGGCGGTTTACTATCTGGGAAGGCTGCTTGCGGCGGGCGACCTGCCGAGCGCCTGCAGGCGGCTTATGGTCTGCGCCTGCGAGGACGTGGGGCTTGCATATCCCCAGATAATTCCGATTGTAAAGGCGGCGGTGGACGCCGCGCTTCAGGTGGGTCTTCCGGAAGCGCGGCTGCCGCTTGCAGACGCGGTCATATTAGTGGCGCTGTCTCCAAAATCAAACTCGGCGCACGACGCGATAAACGCCGCGATGGAGGATATTGAAAAAGGGGTGGGCGGACCGGTTCCGCGCGCGCTTCAGAATAAGCATTTTGACGGCGATGACGCCGAGATAAAGGGACAGCGCTATAAATATCCGCATGAATTTACTAATCATTATGTAAACCAGCAATATCTGCCGGACGCTGTAAAGGATAAGAAATATTACCTTTACGGAGAGAATAAAACAGAGCAAAGGTATAGGGAATACTGGGCGGCGATAAAAGGCAAGAATAATGTTATGTAAACCAAAGGAGGAAACGGCGTGAAGGAGAATCTGCTGCCGCGCAGAACGGTGATTTTGTGGCAGATAAGGCTGGGCGTAACAGGAATTGTGCTTATTGCCGTCCTTGCGGCGCTCTGCTTTCTTACGCGCTGGCTGCTGCTCGCCGCAGCTCTGCTTGCGGCGGCGCTTGCCGTTTTGATTTTCTGGTACGTTCCCGCGCTTTTTAAAAGCTATGAGATACTTTTTCCGAAGGGTGCGATAGTTATAAAACGCGGTGTATTTATAAAAACCACGCATATCATGCCGTTTTCAAGGATGGTTTATGCTCAGAGCTTCGCCTCCCCTCTCGCTAAAAGAATGGGGCTTTCGGCGCTTACTCTCAAGGCCGCGCGCAGCAGGATTTTAGTGCCGGAGCTTAACGCGGCGGACGTAGATTATTTTATAAATTACCTTGCTGAGGAGGGCGGCGAATGAAAAAGGAGTTCCGCGCGCATCCCCTTATGATAATAAGTCTTGTAAAGCCTTTTCTGTTCATTCTTGTGTTTCCGGTTCTCAAAGGTGTGATCCAGTATCTTATCAAAGGGCGGGTCACCGGCGTCCTTACTCTTGAGCTTATCGCCTTTGCCGCCATAACCTCACTGGCGGCGCTTCGCTGCGTTTCATTCAGGCTTATCTGCAAAGAAAAATCGGTGATTATAAAAACCGGAGTGCTTTTGAAATTCACCTCGGTTATAAGCATTTCAAAGCTGTCGTCGGTTCAGGCGGTCCAGAACCCGCTGGACGCGGTTTTCGGCGCGGTTACCTATCGCGTAAATACCGAGGCGGGCAGGAGAGGCAGGTCGGATTTTGAATTTAAGCTCAGCAAAAAGGACAGCGCCGAGGTTTCTAAGCGGCTTTACGGAGAAAAAAATCCTACCGCAGTAAGATTTTCTGTTATTAAGGTGGCGGTTATGGCGGCAACCACCTCCTCCGCGGTGACCGGAATGATAGTCGGAGTTCCCGTTATAAATAAGGCGGGCAATCTTTTGGGGCTGGCGCTTGACGAAATGCTTATCAATGAGATAAACAGCGTATCCGGTGAAATAGAGAGCTATTTTCCTCCGGTTGTAAATACCGTAACTCTTATTTTTCTGCTGGCGTACGCGGTTTCGTTTGTATATTCGCTTGTAAAATATATTAATTTCAAGCTTTTTTTAGAGCCTGATAAGCTGGAGGTGCGCTCCGGCTTCTTTGTCCGCAGCCGCACCTCCTTTAAAAAGGACTCGGTAAACGATGTTATAATAGATCAGACGCCGCTTATGCGTATTTTCGGACGCTATGCTATGAAGGTAAGCGTAGGCGGATACGGGACTTCTAAAAGCGAAACCGCGGTTATAGTTCCGTCCGGCAGAAGGGGCGAGATCAAGCGGCAGTTTTCAATTTACTTTCCGTTTCTTGCACCGGACGGTCATTTGCTTCACGCAGACCGCGACGCACGCACAAAAAACAGGTTTTTGTATTTTCCGAATCTTTATTTTATAATCACCGCGATTTCGGCAGTTACGCTTTCGCTTATTTTTCCTGATTTCAGCCGCCTGATTCTTTTTTTAACGGCGGTTGCCGGCTGTGTTATAATGTATTATGCCTATCTGTGCATATTTGAGTTTCGCTTCGGTAAGCTGCGGCTCGGTAAAAATATATACGCGCACAGCGTAAAGGGCTTCAGCACCTGCGAGCTGTACTGCCCGAGCGAACGGGTCGGAGAGATAAAGCTTATACGGAATATACCGGACAGAAGAAACAAAACCTGCAAGGCGGTGATTATTGTGCGCTCCGAAAGCGCCGACCGTATAAAGGTGAGACATCTTAATTACAGCGAGGTCAGGCGGGAAATAGCGGATTGCTACGGAATAGAGGTATAAAACCCGAAAAGACGGAAATCCTAATTAAAACACATGTTTCACGTGAAACAATTTGAAACGGGGTTTCGGTATGGAAATTTTTTTGAACTGTCTTTACGCTTTTCTGGTCGGCGGGTTTATCTGCCTTATAGGTCAGATTCTTATCGACTATACCCGGCTTACGCCGGCGCGGATTCTGGTCTCGTTTGTTGTCGCAGGAGTCTTTCTTACCGCCATAGGTGTTTATGAGCCGCTGGTTGAGTTCGCCGGCGCGGGAGCCAGCGTTCCGCTGACCGGCTTCGGATACAGCCTTGCGATTGGGGTAAAGGAAGCGGTAAAGGAATACGGCTTTATGGGCATACTGTCGGGCGGGCTGACCGCGACCTCGGCGGGAATAGCGGCGGCAGTGGTTTCAGGCTATCTGATGTCACTTTTCTTTAAGCCGGGGGATAAAACCTGATTTTTATGATTATTCCGCCGTTTCGGCGCGGGGATGAAAAAAGCTCTTCTTACGGGAGGAGCTTTTGCTTTTTTACGGAAAATAAAAAATATAATCCTCTATTTACATTTAGAGCGGCGGCTGTTATAATATTCAGGTAACCTTAATGATGTTTCACGTGAAACATTTTATCGGTCAAGGAGGCATTGCTATGGGCAAAATAATCGCTGTGGTGAATCAGAAGGGCGGCGTCGGAAAGACTACGACTGCGGTGAATCTGGCGGCGGGAGTCGGTCTTGCCGGGAAAAAGGTTTTACTTGCCGACGCAGATCCGCAGGGAAATTCCACAAGCGGCTTCGGAATAAGCAAAAAAGACGCTAAAACAACGGCGTATGAGCTTATGGTAGGTACAGGCAGACTTGAAAACGCGGTGATAAAGACCGATTATAAAAACATCGATATTATTCCTTCTTCAATGGATTTGGCAGCCGCGGAGGTAGATCTCATTGATATGGAGCACCGCGAAGCCCAACTGAAAATGGCGCTGGCTGCGGCGAGAGACAGCTACGATTACATATTTATAGACTGCCCGCCGTCTTTAGGACTTATAACAATCAATGCTTTAAACGCGAGCGATACCGTTTTAGTGCCTATTCAGTGCGAATATTACGCGCTTGAGGGGCTTTCGCAGCTAATGGCTACGGTTCGGCAGGTGAAGCGGTTATATAATCCGACTCTTGAAATCGAGGGGATAGTGCTTACTATGTATGACGGCAGGCTCAATCTTACGGGTCAGGTGGTAAGCGAGATAAAAAAATATTTTGCAGATAAGCTTTATAAAACGGTGATTCCGCGGGCGGTTCGCCTTTCAGAGGCGCCGAGCTACGGCATGCCGATACAGTATTACGATAAACGCTCTAAGGGCAGCGAGGCATATAACGACCTCGCAAAGGAATTTTTAAAGAAAAACAGGAGGAGATAATATGGCGGCGAAAAAAGGCGGTCTTGGCAGAGGGCTTGAGGCGCTGTTCAGCGATAACGCGTCGGACCAGGGCGGCGCGGTCACAGTAAAGCTTAACGATATTGAACCCAACCGCGATCAGCCGCGGAAGGACTTCGACGAAAAGGCGCTTTCCGAGCTTGCCGACAGTATTGCTGAGCACGGACTTATACAACCTATTGTAGTAAAACCGACTTCAAACGGAAGATATAGTATTATAGCCGGCGAACGCCGCTGGCGTGCCTGCCGCATGGCGGGGCTTTCCGAGGTGCCGGTTATAATTAAAGATGCCGACTCTCAGAGTCTTATGGAAATAGCGCTGGTGGAAAATCTTCAGCGTGAGGACCTGAATCCCGTTGAGGAGGCTATGGGCTACCGAGCGCTTATTGACCGCTTCGGGCTTACGCAGGAGGAGGTCGCCAAAAAAATGGGCAGGTCAAGAAGCGCGGTGACAAATGCCCTGCGCCTGCTCTCGCTCACCGATACCGAGCTGGAGGCGCTTAAGGGCGGCGTTATAACCGCGGGACACGCGAGGGCGCTGCTTTCCTGTGAGGACGGCGAGCTGCGCGGCAGAATGCTGATTGCGGCGGCGGACGGCGCGTCTGTAAGGGAGCTTGAAAGAATGGCGGGCGCGAAAAGCGCCAAAGCGCCTAAGAAAAAGGAAAACAAGGCTAAACCTACTTTTTACAGCGAGGTGGAGCTTTCTCTCAAGGAGGCTATGCGCCGCAGAATACATATAAACCCGAGCGGAAACGGCAGGGGTACGCTGACGGTTGAGTTTTTCAGCGACGACGAGCTTGCCGAGTTTGCAAAAAAGCTGGCGGGAGAATAAACTGTCAACCGTGCCCCCCTTTTGAAAAATGTTGCGTCTATTATAAATAAAGGGGAAAATTAAAAATGTGGTTTATATTATCTTTAGTTACTATTATGTTCTGGGGCGGTTCGGATCTTTTTTCAAAAATGGGTTCAAAGCCGACCGATAAATACAGTCATTGGAAAATAGTGGTGGCGGTAGGTACCGTAATGGGCATTCACGCGACCGCCGAGCTGCTCAGCGGCACCGAATTTCATCCTATCGACTTTATAAAATACTCTCCGGCCATCATTTTTTATGTATCTTCTATGATACTGGGCTATGTGGGGCTTCGTTACATAATGCTTTCGGTCTCCTCGCCTATCTGCAATTCGTCGGGCGCGGTGGCGTGCATACTCTGCCTCGTCTTTCTGCGGCAGATGCCCGACGCGCTCAGCTGGGCGGGAATAGCGCTGGTCTGCGCCGGGGTTATCGGGCTTGCCTTCGTAGAGAAGAAGTATGACGATGAGACCCGGGCCCTTGCCGAAAAAAAGGAAAACAAAAAATATAAAAGCGGCTTTGTAGCCGTTTTCTTCCCGATATTTTACTGCCTGCTTGACGGTATGGGAACCTTTGCGGACGCCCTGCTGCTTGACAGGGGCTATGTGAACGAGGACTCCGCCAATATAGCCTATGAATACACCTTTTTTATACTTGCGGTGATATGCTTTATATATGTATATATCATTAAAAAAGAGAAGCCCGAGTTTAAGTGGGATCTTCCCAAGTGGCTGGGCGCCGGCTGCGAAACCGCGGGACAGTTCGCCTACATTTACGCGATAGGCGACAATCCGACCGTCGCCGCGCCGATGATTTCGGCGTACTGTGTTTTTTCGGTGCTGCTTTCAAGGATATTTTTAAAGGAAAAGCTTTCGCCTAAGCATTACCTGATAATCTGCACCGTTTTCCTCGGAATAATTTTAATGGGCGTTTCCGAGGGTCTCGCCGAATAATTTTTCAATTAAAGTAAAAGCCTTCTTCCGCAAAGCTTAAAGCCGGCGGAGGAAGGTTTTTGATTATGCGATTTAAAATCTGAATTTGTATTTTCTATCTAAAATAAAATAACATTAACTCAAATTGAGTTAAAAGTTAATTATTGACGATATTTATATTATAATAATGTTATAAGAAAAAATGTTTGATATTGTTTTAAATGCAAATTATAAATGGAGGATTTATTATGTTAAGCTTTTTGGAAGAATTTTATTTCGGAAATATTGATGCACAGGCGCACAGTGTACGAGAAAGTGAAAGAAGCCGGAAAGAGTTTGAAAAAATGACCGAAAACGAGGAAATGCTAATTAAAATTCTGCCGGACGAATATAAAAAAACATTTTTAGAGTATGTCAATTCCTGTGGATTTGTAAACGGCGGAGCAACGCTTAACAGTTTTATTAACGGCTTCAAACTGGGAGCAAAATTTACATATGATACCTTTGTCTCGGATAATACACCATTTGAAAGCCTGTTAAAGGGTCAGAAATGAGCTTTAAAATTATTTTGGCAAAGCTTTCATATGGCATTTTCCTTTTATGCATTAGTCTTGTTCTACAATATATTGTGACAGGCGCCAAGGCTCGACAACAAGACAGAAAAACTTTGCAAAAAGCCGCAAAAAAGTGTTGACAAAGGGAGAGTGATGTGGTATTATAATCAGGCGCTCTAAAAAAGCGGGGGGCGCGGATGGACCTTGAAAATTAAACAACGACAATAATAAGGACCCGACAATTCCAGAGA
>CALWUZ010000141.1 GCA_944384845.1 uncultured Clostridia bacterium | reverse complement strand
CGATATAAGCTTTTGCTCCCTGTCTACCGAGTCAAAAAGCCTTGCCTCAAAATTTATCACCAGCCTTGTATACGGGCTGTCCGGGCTGATTTCGATATAATGTGACTCGGCTGGGCGCATAATCAGTATGTCTCCGGCTTCGAGCGCGTAGCGCGTTCCCTCGATTTTATATACGCCCTTTCCTCCGAAAAAGCAGAAAAGCTCGTATCTGTCGTGAGTATGCATTTTGAAATTCCGCGGCTCCGGCGTCTCATCGCAGCAATAATGCGCGCTTATATCCGAATCCGCGTACTTAAAATAAGTATTCATTTTATCACCGGTTCAATAATAACATATTATGATAATATTTGCAATATAAAAAAATAAGATTAACAATTTAATTGTTAATATTTTAGATGTAAAATATGCCTAAAAGGAGGATGCCGATTTGAAAGATAATTATTTGCTGAAAACAAAAAAAGCGCGCGAAATTTATGATACTGTAAAAAATCTGCCTGTAATAGATTATCACTGCCATTTGTCGCCGAAGGAGATTTACGAAGACAAGCCGTTTGACAATATCGGTGAAATGTGGCTTGGTGCGGATCATTACAAATGGCGGCTTATGAGAACCGCCGGAATAGACGAAAGCTATATAACGGGCTCAGCTTCCTGGAAAGAAAAGTTCATACATTACGCCGGTGCGCTTGAATTTGCGGCGGGAAATCCGCTGTATCACTGGTCGCATATGGAGCTGTCTATGTTTTTCGGCATAGACGAATCTCTTACCGCGGAGTCTGCGGGGGATATTTATGAAAGAGCCAATAAATACATAAGGGATAACTTACTTTCTCCGAGAAAGCTGATTGAGCAGTCCGCTGTGGAGACACTCTGCACGACCGACGATATAACCGACAGTCTCAGCTACCACGCAAAGATAAAAGCCGACGCTTCATTTAAAACCCGCGTTATTCCTTCTTTCAGAACGGATAATCTTCTGCTTGTACGAAAAAGGGATTACCCGGATTACATAAAAAAGCTTTCCGCGGCGGCAGATACCGAAATAACGGATTTAGCCTCGCTTAAATCCGCTGTGGAGAAGCGGCTGGATTTTTTTGTACTTAACGGCTGTAAATTCACCGACGTGGGGATACCCGTGTTTCCCGACAGGGTGTCGGACGATGAACGGGCTGACGCGGCTTTTAAAGCGGCGCTTGGGGGACAGGAGATTTCCGACGCGGATTATTCCGGCTTTGTAGGAAATATGTATCTGTTCCTTGCCGGACTCTATAAGCGTAAAGGGCTTGTTATGCAGTGGCATACCGCCGTTTACCGAAACGCCAACAGCAGGCTTTACGAAGCACTTGGAGCCGACTGCGGCGTTGACTGCGTCGGAAACCCGGTAAGCGGGGAAGCGCTGATAAAAATGCTTGACGCGGTCAACAGAAGCAGCGGGCTTCCCGAAACTGTTATATATACGCTTAATCCCTCAAATGCGGAGCAGATAGCCTCCGTAGCGGGCGCTTTTCCGAATGTCCGCTGCGGCGCGGCATGGTGGTTCTGTGACCATAAGCGCGGCATAAGGCAGGAAATGGAAATTATTGCGGAAAACGGCACGCTTGGCGTTTTTTTAGGAATGCTTACCGATTCGAGGAGTTTTTTATCCTACGCGCGGCATGATTATTTCCGCCGTATTTTAGCGGATATGCTCGCCGACTGGACCGAAGCCGGCGAATTTGATGAAAAAAGTGCCGAGGAGCTCGCGATACGGGTTTCCTATAAAAATATAAAGGAATTGATGGGTGAATAATATGAAGCTTACTTTCAGATGGTACGGAGAGGACGATCCCGTAACCCTTGAAAAAATCAGTCAGATACCGTCAATGACCGGAATTGTTTCGGCGGTATACGATGTAAAGCCGGGCGGCGTATGGAGCGAGGAAAGTATAGACCGTATAAAAAATCAGGCGAACGGACATGGACTTGACTTTGAAGTGGTTGAGAGCGTGCCCGTACCCGAGGATATAAAGCTCGGGAACGGCAAAGCGGAGCAGCTTACCGGGAATTACTGCGAGAATATCAGAAGACTGGGCAAAGCCGGGATAAAATGTATATGCTATAATTTTATGCCGGTGTTTGATTGGCTGAGAAGCGAGCTTGAGCATCCTCAGCAGGACGGAGCAAATGCGCTTGCCTACGATGAGCAGACGGTTCTTAATATGGATCCGTTAAAGGGCGAGCTGTCGCTTCCGGGCTGGGATTCAAGCTATACCAGAGAGGAAATGCGCGGACTGCTTAAAGCATATGAAGAAATAGGCGAGGAGCGGCTCTGGAAAAACCTTGAGAGCTTTCTCAAGGCGGTAATACCGGTCGCTGAGGAAAGCGGCGTCAATATGGCTATCCATCCGGACGATCCGCCGTGGGGTATGTTCGGACTGCCGAGGATTATTACCTGCAAGGAAAATATACAGCGCATGCTTGATATTGTTCCGTCGGCGAACAACGGTCTTACGCTTTGCACCGGATCTCTCGGAGCAAATCCGGACAACGACCTTGCCGATATGGCGAAGAGCTTCGCGGGACGCATACATTTTGTGCATTTAAGAAACATAAAGCACACCGGTTACAGAAAATTTGAAGAGGTCGGTCATCCGACAGACTGCGGCTCCTTAGATATGTACGGTATAGCAAAGGCGTTGGTTGACAGCGGCTTTGACGGATATGTCCGTCCCGACCATGGCAGAATGATATGGGGCGAAAAGGGACGCTACGGCTACGGTCTGTATGACAGGGCGCTCGGAGCTGCATATCTGACCGGATTGTTTGAGGCTTTGGAAAAGGAGAAGGTAAAATGAGTAAGGTAATTGTAATAACCGGCGCGGGCGGAGTGCTCTGCTCCGGATTTTCGGAGTTTTTGGCTTCAAAGGGAAACAGGGTGGCGCTGCTCGACCTTAACGAGGAGGCGGCGCAGGCTGTCGCGGAAAGAATCAATTCCGCCGGAGGAACCGCCGCGGCGTATAAGTGCAATGTGCTTGACAGGGAAAACATTGAACAGGTGCATAAGAGCATATTATCCGACTTAGGTAAGTGCGATATACTTATAAACGGCGCGGGCGGCAACAATCCTAAGTGCACTACTGAGCATGAGGAATATCAAAGCGGCGACGAAGCAGCCGAAGATTTTCTTACTTTTTTCAATATCGATCAGACCGGCTTTGACTTTGTGTTTGATTTGAATCTCAAGGGAGTGCTGCTGCCGAGTCAGGTATTTATGACCGATATGCTCGGAAGAAAGGGCTGCTGCGTTCTCAACATATCCTCTATGAACGCCTACCGCCCGCTTACGAAAATTCCCGCCTATTCCGCGGCGAAGGCGGCGGTCGGCAATTTTACGCAGTGGCTTGCCGTTCATTTCGCGAAAGAGGGCATAAGAGTAAACGCCATAGCTCCCGGATTTTTTGTAACAAATCAGAACAGAGCTCTGCTTTTCAATGAGGACGGGACTCCTACCCCCCGAACGGATAAGATTTTAAGGGCTACGCCTATGGGACGCTTCGGTGAGTCAGAAGAGCTGCTGGGTGCCGTGGAATGGCTGCTTGACGATCAAAGGGCGGGCTTTGTAACAGGAGTAACGATTCCAATAGACGGCGGCTTTTCCGCGTATTCGGGGGTGTGAGAAATGAGGATTTATGCATTTGCAGACGAGGCAAGTCCTGATATTGACGGACAGATAGCGGCTTTGAGGGAAAACGGTCTTGACGGGCTTGAAATACGCAATGTGGACGGTGTGAACGTTTCGGATATTTCCGCCGCGAAAGCGCGTGAGGTAAGGAAAAAAACAGACGCCGCCGGTCTCGCGGTATGGTCGGTAGGCTCACCGATAGGTAAAATCGATATTGAAAAGGACGATTTCAAGACGCACACAGAGAAATTCCGCCGAACCCTTGAAACGGCTGAAATTCTGGGAGCACGCAACATACGCCTGTTTTCTTTCTACATACCTAAGGATAAGAATCCCGACGATTACGGGAACGAAGTAATAGAACGGCTCGGCTGTTTTGCAGAATACGCAGGCGGAAGCGGCATAACGCTTTGCCACGAAAATGAAAAGGGGATTTACGGTGACGTATTTGAGCGCTGTGTAAAAATTCATAAGGCGCTGCCGGAAATAAAGGCGGTTTTTGATCCCGCCAACTTTGTTCAGTGCGGCGTGGATACGCTTAAGGCATGGGACGCGCTTAAATGCTGTACAGAATATCTGCATATTAAGGATGCTTTGGCAGACGGCAGCGTTGTTCCGGCGGGAAAGGGAATCGGAAACCTTCCGGAAATACTGAGCTCATATAAAGCGCATAACGGCGGCGCCGTGACGCTGGAGCCGCATCTTAAGGTCTTTGACGGGCTCTCATCGCTGGAGAACGGCGATGAAAAAAGCGTTGTCGGCGAAGTATACAGCTATCCGTCAAACTCCGCCGCATTCAAGGCGGCGGCAGACGCTCTCAAGGCATTGATTTGAAGAGGTGTGAAAAATGAAAATAGGTGCGCAGCTTTATACTGTACGTGATTTCTGCAAGGATTTGGAAGGCTTTGCCGAAACGCTGAAAAAAATATCGGATATAGGCTACAGAACCGTACAGGTTTCCGGAACCTGTGCTTTTTCTCCCGAATGGCTTAAAGCACAGCTTGACAAAAACGGGCTTGAATGCGTCATCACCCATACTCCCGCCGATAAGCTCACCGGCGATCCCGCGGGCGTTGCGAAAGAGCATGACGTATTCGGCTGCAGGTATGTAGGTCTCGGATGGTTCGGCTTTGACGAGGAAAAGGAGGGTCAGGGGCTTGAGAATTTTCTTAAAATCTACAGACCTGTCGCTGCAAAGCTTCGGGAAAGCGGAAAGTACTTTATGTATCACAACCATGACGGCGAATTTAAAAAATATAAGGATAAGCTCATAATTGAAGCGCTGGCGGAAAATATGCCTTCGGATGAAATGGGCTTTACGCTTGATACCTTTTGGGTCCAGGCTGGCGGCGGTGATCCGGCTCAGTGGCTTGAGAAGCTTTCGGGCAGAGTTCCGTGCATTCACCTTAAGGACTATGCATACGGCAGAAAAATGGCTGTGATAGGCGAGGGCAATATAAATTTTGACCGCGTGTTTGAAAAAGCGGAGTCGTCCGGAACCGAATATATGCTTGCCGAGCAGGACGATTGCTGCGGAGAGGATCCGTTTGACTGCTTAAAGCGCAGCTATGAATATCTCCGCTCGCGCGGTTTTGAATAATCTGACGGAGGACGGAATTATGAGCAAGAAAATAAAATTGGGCATAATCGGCATAGGAAATATGGGATCCGGTCATGCCAAAAACGTCGTTGAGGGAAAATGCCCCGACTTTGAGCTTGCCGCGGCCGCGGATATAAACCGGGAGCGTATTGAGTGGGCAAAGCAGAATATTTCCTCTAAGGTAAATTATTTTGACACCGCCGAGGAAATGCTTGACAGCGGTCTTATTGAGGCATGTATGGTATGCGTTCCGCATTACGACCATCCGAAATACGCCATTGCCTGTATGAAGCGCGGCATTCATGTTATGGTTGAAAAGCCAGCGGGAGTTTATACGAAACAGGTAAGGGAAATGAACGCCGAGGCTGAGAAGCATCCGGATGTTGTTTTCGGAATGATGTTCAATCAGCGCACCAATCATATTTACCGCAAGATGCACGAGCTGGTGCGTTCGGGTATATACGGAAATATCCGCCGTACCAACTGGCTGATTACCACCTGGTACAGACCGCAGGCTTATTACGATTCAGGCGACTGGCGCGCCACATGGTCAGGAGAGGGAGGCGGAGTGCTGCTTAATCAGTGCCCGCATCAGCTTGACTTATGGCAGTGGATCTGCGGCATGCCTAAAAGGGTGCGTTCCTTCCTTCATTACGGATTGTGGCATGATATTGAGGTCGAAGACGATGTGACGACCTATGTTGAATATGAAAACGGTGCCACAGGCGTGTTTGTAACCTCTACGGGCGATGCTCATGGCACAAACCGCTTTGAAATTCAGCTTGACAGAGCTAAAATTGTAGCTGAGGATGAAAAGCTTTCGGTTATGGAGTACGAAATGACCGAACAGGAATTTTCAAAAACAAATAAGGTGCCGTTCGGCAATGTTCCGGCAAAAAATATTGACGTTGAGACCGACGGCAGAAACGACCAGCACATAGGCGTAGTAAACGCATGGGGCGGAGCCATTCTGCGCGGAGAGCCGCTTGTGGCTGACGGAAGCGAGGGAATCAACGGTCTCACCCTTTCAAACGCTATGCATCTTTCCTCCTGGCTTGATAAAACGGTTGATATTCCCTTTGACGAGGAGCTATACTATAGCGAGCTTATGAAGCGGGCGGCAGCCTCAAAGCGCAAGACGACGGGCAAAACCGTTTTTGCGGATACGAGCGACACTTATTCCGGCAATAAATAAAAATATGGCGGGGGCTGATTTCAAAATGAAAGATTTGAGGGTAGGAATAATCGGTATCGGAAATATGGGATCAGCACATCTGCATTGCATCGCGGGCGGAGAAATTAAAGGTATGTCCGTCTCGGCGGTGTGCGACATAAACTGTGAAAAGCTTAAGAACGCCAAGGCGGAGTTTCCGCGGCTTTCCGTATATAATGACTGGCGCGCGCTGCTCGCTGACAGCGGCGTTGACGCCGTCGTAATAGCGGTTCCTCATCCGCTTCATGCCGAAATAGGAATAGCCGCCTTTGAAAGCGGCAGACATGTCCTGGTCGAAAAGCCGGAGGATATATCGGTTTCGGCGGCGGAAAGGCTTAACCAAGCAGCCGTAAAGAGCGGGAAAATTTTCGGAATAATGTTTAATCAGCGTACTAACGGGCTTTTCCGACGCGCAAGGGAAATAGTAAAGGGAGGAAAGCTCGGCGCTCTTAAGCGCTCTGTCTGGATTATTACAAACTGGTACCGAACGCAGAGCTACTATAATTCTGGCGGCTGGCGCGCCACCTGGAAAGGCGAGGGCGGCGGCGTTCTGCTTAATCAGGCGCCGCATAATCTTGATTTATGGCAGTGGATATGCGGCATGCCTGTTTCGGTTACCGCATTTTGCAGCGTTGCAAAATTTCATAATATTGAGGTTGAAGACGAGGCCTCCTTATATACCGCTTATGCCGACGGGTCAACCGGAGTTTTTATCACCTCAACCGGAGATTATCCGGGTACAAACCGGCTTGAAATCAGCGGAACCCTCGGAAAGCTTGTTATAGAGGACGGTGTTCTTAAGCACTGGAGCCTTAAAGAGGACGAGCGCGCGGTTTGTATCAGCTCTGCCAGGAGCTTTTGCAGCATCGATACCGAATACAATGAGTACCGGTGCGGTTCCGAAACGGCTCACAGGGGCATTCTTCAGAATTTTGCAGACGCCGTGCTTAGCGGAGAAGAGCTTATCGCCCCTGGTGCAGAGGGCATAAACGAGCTTACGATTTCCAACGCCGCCTATTTGTCAGAATGGAGCGGCAATACCTCAGTGAATATACCGCTCGATAAAGAAAAATTTGACAGGCTGCTTAAGGATAAAATTGATTCTTCCGCACATAATTCGGGGAAAATCATATCCGAAGCTTCCAATAAGGAATATCTCCCCCGCTGGAAGGTCAGATGGTAAAAGCTTTATAATTTTTTTACAGCCGCCGGCAGCAAAATTTTGCTGCCGGCGGCTGTTATCACTTCATATTCAAAATAGTTTGGTTTATTCGCCGCTTTCGGGAGAAAGGATTCCCATAACCGATGTTACCGATTTCATAGGGGTCATCAGGAAAGAGCCGTTAAGCGTTATGCCGAGAGTATATCCGGCGTTGAGCATATCAAGTATATCGGGCTGGCAGGAAAGCGGCAGATCTCCGTAGCCGGGGCTGAATCTTATCGGCTTTATGCCGTTTCCGCGAAGAGATAAATCGGCAAATTCGCACAGCGTTTCCGCCGCGGCGGAGGCAAGCGCGTCGGTTATAAAGCTTTCCGCCGGAGAGGATACGGCAAGCCTTGAAATCAGTCGGTCCGCTCCTATTCCGATTGTGGCACCCATTATATACGCTTCTGCGCAGCCCTTCAGCGCTCCGCACAAATCACGGCTTTCTATATTACCGAAGCCTATGTCGCAAATACCGTCCGAAATAAATTTAACCGGTACCCTTATATACGCGTATTTGCAGGAGAGTGCTTTTTTCAGCGTCTCTTCGCAGCGCAGTATGTTTCTGTCCGTAAAGCCGCGCGGAATTTTAAGCCTTACCGCTGCTTCATTTTTGTTTATTTCAAGCTTTTCGGCGGCGACGCTTACGGCGATTACCTTCTGATTTCGCATTTACTTCACAATTCTCCTGCGTTTTTCTGTATCAGCGTCCGAAGCCCTGTCAGGCTATAATTTCCGACAGATTGCTTTTTATCGCCGCGGCAACATCCGGCTTGTTCATTGAATAGACATGCACAGCGTTGATTCCGTTGGCGTATAAATCTATTATCTGCTCGGTGGCAAAGGCTATGCCTGCCTGCTTCATAGCCTCCGGCTTATCGCCGTAGCGGTCAACTATGCGCAGAAAGCGCTGAGGAAGAGCTGATTTTGAAATTGAGCATATACGCTTTATCTGCGAAGCGCTGGTGACCGGCATAATGCCGGCAATGACCGGAATATCCACCCCGCGGCGGAGCAGGCGGTACATGAAATTGTATAAAACATTATTGTCAAAAAACATCTGGGTTGTAAGAAAACGGCAGCCGCTTTCCGCTTTTATTCTGAGGCTTTCTATATCGCTGTCGCTGTCGGTAGAGTCGGGATGATTCTCAGGATAGCACGCTCCGCCTATACAGAAGCCGCCGAATTTGTCGATTTCCTTTATCAGATCGCTGGCGTATCGATAGCGGCTTTTTGATAAATCGGCGCCTGCCGGAATATCGCCGCGGAGCGCGAGTATATTTTCGATTCCCTTTTCCCGGAGCAGCTCAAGCTGCTTTTTCACCATATCTCCTGTGGAAGAAATGCAGGTAAGATGCGCTAGAGGCGTAACTCCGCGCTTTAAAATATGCTCGGCTATATCCGCGGTGAATTTTGAAGTGCCGCCGCCCGCGCCGTAGGTGACGCTCATATAGCTCGGCTGTAAATCGGCTATGTCAAGGGCGGCTTTTTCCACCGTATCAAATTTATCGCTTGTTTTAGGCGGAAAAACCTCGAACGACAGGCTCGGTTTATCGGCGCTTATTATTTCAGTTATTTTCATTTTTTCCATTCTCCGCTCGCTTTAAAATTTTTGCGTAGCCGCCGCCGTATCTTACGCAGCGCGAAACGCGGCTGAGTGTAGCTGACGATATATCGGTCTCCTCAATGACCTGATTGTAGGTTTTGCCTTCAAGCAGAAGCTTTGCCGCCTGAAGCCGCTGCGCCATCTGCTCTATTTCGGTATTGGTGCACATATCGCTGAACAGCGCCCGGCAGTCGTCCGCGCTTTTCAGAGAGGCGATCACCTCGAACAGCTCACGCGTTATTTCTCCGTCTGATTTTTTAACGGGCATATCATCACCTAAAATCTTTCGAGAGAATTATTTAAAAAGGCTTTGGTTTTTTCAGATTTAGGCGCTCCGAATACGTCGTCCGGCGTGCCGTATTCTTCTATAATGCCGTCAGCCATAAACAGAACCTTGTCCGAAACGCTTTTTGCAAATTCCATTTCATGCGTTACCACTATCATAGTGCTGTCCTTGCTTTTAAGACCTTTTATAACTCTTAGAACCTCGCCGGTCAGAGCGGGATCGAGGGCGGAGGTGGGTTCGTCAAAGCAGAGTATGTCGGGCTTAAGCGCCAGCGCGCGGGCAATCGCGACGCGCTGCTGCTGTCCTCCCGAAAGCTCGCAGGGGTAGCTGCTTATTTTATCCGAAAGCCCGACCCGCTCTATAAGCGCGCGCGCCTGAGCTTCTACTTCCTCGGGGCTTCCGCGCTTTAGCAGGGTAGGGGCGAGCATAACGTTCTTTAAAATATTGTATTGAGGGAAAAGGTTGAAGGACTGAAAAACCAGCCCGAAATGCAGGCGGTTGCTGCGTATTTCACTGTCCGACAGCTTTTTTGCCGACGAGCCGTCGAAAATCGTACTGCCGTTTACCGAAATAGTTCCTTCGTCAGCCGTTTCTAAAAAATTGAGACAGCGCAGCAGCGTAGTTTTTCCGCTGCCTGACGAGCCGATTATGGATAAAACCTCTCCCTTTTCGAGCGAAAAGCTTATACCCTTTAAAACCTCAGTTCTGCCGAAGCTTTTTTTTATGTTGTTGATTTCAAGTACAGACATTTTTTTCTCCTTCAGGCGCTGAAATAGGAAAGCTTCTTTTCAATCAGACCGAAAAGAACAGTTAAAATTCCGCAGAAGGCAAGATAGTAAACCGCCGTAAAGAACAGCGGCCAGATAAGAGCCGCGCCTTTTATAAAGGACTGACCCGCCCATATAATTTCATAAACGGCGATTACTCTTGAAAGCGAGGTGTCTTTTACGAGCGTTATAATCTCGTTGCTCATAGGCGGCACGATTCTTTTGATGACCTGAAGCAGTATGATTTTAAAGAAAATCTGACTTTTGGTCATTCCGAGCACCTGCCCGGCCTCGAACTGTCCCTTTGAGATGCTTTCAATTCCCCCGCGGTAAATTTCGGAAAAATAGCAGGCGTAATTGACGATAAAGGCTACAAGCACCGCCGTCATTCTGCCGTTGCTGTAGTTCCAGATATTATTATGGAACAATAGGCCGGGACCGTAGTAAATTGCGATGAGCTGGAGCATCAGCGGGGTGCCGCGTATTATCCATACTATGGTTTTTACAAGCGCCTTAAGCGGCAGAAACCTGCTCATTGAGCCGAACGCGATTATGAGACCGAGAGGCAGTGCGCCGAGCAGGGTTATGCCGAAAATCTGGAGAGTGACCAGAAAGCCGTCTGAAAGCGCTTTTATTACTTCTGAAAACATATCCGAAAGTCCTTTTTATGTAAATTCAGTTAAACGGGCAGAGAGCGCGCCCTCTGCCCGAAAAAGTTTCTTGAATGTCATTCCTGAGGGATAATCGATTCCTGAACGCCGTATGTTTTTGCGATTTCCATCATTTTTCCGCTGGAATAGGTCTCTTTGAAAAACTCGTTAAGCATTTCGGTAAGGTCGGAGCCCTTTCTGAAGCCCACGCCGTAATCCTCTTCCTCGGCTATGCTGACGGTATAGGCAAGATTCTCATAGCTCGTGCCCTCGCCTATCATAGCGCCCGCCATAATAAGGTCTATTACCGCCGCTTCAGAGGTGCCGGAAGAAACCTCAAGCAGTGCGTCCGCCTGAGCGGTAACCGCGGTCACGCTGCAGCCGAGCGCTTTGAGCGCCTTCTCGCCCGCGGAACTTGCCTCGGCGGCAAACTGCAGCTCTTTTACGCTGTCAAGGGTCTGATACTGATCCGCCTTGTCCTTCGGAACTACTACGACCTGAGTGTTCTTGCAGTAGGGATTTGAAACCGACATACCGTTCTTAACCTCGTCGTTGATGGTCATACCGTTCCATACGCAGTCAAGGCTTTTGGAGTCAAGCTCCATTATCTTATTGTCCCATTCAATAACCACAAACCGGGCTTCCACGCCGAGGCTTTCTGCAAAAGCTTTCGCCATATCCGCGTCAAAGCCTATCCAGTCGCCGCTGCCCTTGGTTTCCTCATAATCCATAGGAGCAAAGTCGGTTATTCCGATAATAAGAGAACCCTTTGATTTTACATATTCGCTGTCAGTCTGCGCCGAACCGCCCGAATTATCGTCCGAGGTTCCGTTTCCGCCGCAGCCGGCGAATGCAAAAAGCATTGATATGCTCATTAGAAGCGCGATGATTTTTTTCATTGAAAAATACCCCTTTATCCGTTTGATTTTTACCGTAAAGAAAAACCGCTTAGGAGGTTATCCGTTCGGTTCTCAGTGTAAACTATTATACTTTATTTCGATAAAGTTGTAAAGTGGTTTTTTTAAAATATCAGAATATTTTAATCCGCAGCCGGCAGGTTATAAAAAAACCGGACTTACAAAAGTCCGGAAAGGCATTTACAGGCTCGGTTATTTAAGTTCAATTATTGCCGCCAAATTTCCTCTCTGACCGTTAGTGGCGCGATGGGAATGAAGCTCGTCGTGAAAACAGCAGGTACACAGGTCGGAAACGTCGATGTTTGCCTCACTGATTCCGCTGCAGACAAGTATCTGCCGGTTTGCCTCGGCAAGGTCCAGCATATATTTTCCTCCGTCTTTTTCAGTGTATATGCGGTCAAAGCGCAGATATGTCAGCTTTTTTAATTCGCTTATTACCGGCTCGTCGACCTCGTAGCAGCATTTTCCGATGCACGGACCTATTGCGGCTATTATATCTTTGGGGCTGCAGCCGTATTCGTTTATCATTTTTTCTACGGTCACCCTGCCGATTTCCTTGACCGTTCCGCGCCAGCCGGCGTGGGAGGAGGCGATAACCCGCCTTTTCGGGTCGCAGAACAAAAGGGGAGTGCAGTCGGCGTACTGGGTAACTAGCGCGACCCCCGGCTGGTCTGTTATAAGCCCGTCGACGTCGGTAAACGAGCTTTTGAAAATTCCGGCTCCGCGGTCGCTTTGGTCAACTCTGCGGACATTGTTTGTATGAGTCTGGCGGCTCAGTACCAGATGACTCGGGTCAATTCCTGCGGCGGAGCACAGCCTCCCGTAATTCTCAAGAACATTTTTGCGGCTGTCGCCGTTGTTGAAGCTTAAATTCATAGAGGCGTATCTTCCGCTGCTTACGCCGCCCGAGCGTGTGGAAAAAAGATGTCTTACCGCGCCGCAGGCGTCAAGCTTCGGAAAGGTAATATATGTCATATCGCCTTTTCTGTTGATTTTAAGCGTTTTGCTTGTCATATTCAGTCCTCATTTATCTCTTCAAGAAGAATCTGTGAATTGCGTATAAATTTGCTTGAATAGTGCGAGCCGAATTTTTCGGATATTATTTTGAACGCCTGCTTCATCATAGGAGGTCTCCCGGCAGAGGAGTGAGCGTCGGTGGCAATAAAATTAACATAGTCCTTTTTTATCAGCTTTTCTGCGGTTTTGCGGTATGTTTCTGAAAAAAGTGAGGAAGCGTTGAGCTGAGTCAGGATTTTTTCTTTTTTTATATACTTCAGAAGCTTATTGTATGCGGGCGATCTGAAGTATCTTTCAATATGGGCTATAATAGGCGTAACGCCTATTTTGTCCCGCAGCGCGGTTATATCCGCAAACAGATCGGAATTTATGCAGCCGTCGGTAAGCTCAAGCAGCAGATATGGGGTATTGCTCAGCGTAAAGCCGTAAACCGAATTGCTTGCGCCTATGTTATAGTAATATAATACTTCGCAGCCCATAAAAATATTCGGAAGCTCCCTGCCGCGCACAGCCATTGAGAGAGAATCGAAAGCGTGCCGCACCCTTTCGGTATATTCTTCAAGATTGTCGGAGGCGGCGTAAAAATGTGGGGTGGCGATGACGTCGGTTATACCCTGTTCCTTCATTATTTCAAGAATTTTCAGGGATTCATCAATATCCTTTGCGCCGTCGTCAACTCCGGGAAGTATGTGCGAATGAATATCAAGTAAAATAAGCTATCCCTCCCTGACGGCCTGATGCATAAATTTTGCCGCTGATTTAATAAGAACTGTAATATTTTTTGTAATAGCTTTTAGAGTCCAGATGAGAACCGTTAAGAACAACGCCTAAAATATTTATGTCAAGAACCTTTGCGCTTGACAGTGCCCGGCGGAGCGATTCATGCGTTGTTGAGCCGGCGCGTATAATAAGTATCATTCCCGCGCATTTCTGTGCCATTACAAGTGAATCCGATAAAATATTTACCGGAGGAGCATCTAATATAACAAAGTCGTATTTTTCTTCCAGCTTATCTAACAGATATTCAAAGGCGGGAGAGCAAAGAAGCTCTGAAGGATTGTAGGGAATATTTCCTATCGTAAGAACATCGAGCGAGGTGTTATAGGCGTTGACCGACTCATCGATTCCGGCGGCTCCGGTAATAATATCCATAAGTCCGCTGTTGTTTTGAAGCTTCAGCTTGCTGTGAATGCTGGGACGGTGAGCGTCGCTGTCTATAAGCAGAATTTTTTTATTGAGCTGAGAGAGGGAAATAGCTATATTTATTGAGGTGGTCGATTTTCCCTCAGAGGCGTTCGGACTTGTAATGAGCACGGTCTTTCTGCCGCTTTTGCTCATTATGGAGAGCAGATTGGTGCGAAGGCTTTTATATGACTCCGATACAGCAAAAGGAACCCTTTTAGACAACGTGGCGCCGGCGTTTTTCTTATAGACGGTATGATTCGTCAAAGTGTCATTTTCTGCCATGCTTTAATCCTCCTTTGTTGTTATATGAATTATATTTATAATATCCTTTTGAGCCCGCGGATGAAAAATCAGGTATGTTTCCCAAAAGTAAAATATCATAATTTTCCTTTATATCCGCTTCGGTTTTAATAGTTGTATTGAAATATGAAATAATATAAATCACAATGTATGACAGCAGGGCGCCTGCAGCGGCGGCGGTCATCGTAAACAGAGCGGTGCGGGGATATGTCATCGCCGCCGTATCGGCGGTTGTGGTGACCGCGGCGTTAGAGTTCGGAATAAATTCAAGTATATATTCGGGAGCAAGCTCAAGAAATCCGTTTACAAGCTCCTTTGCCTCATCTGCTGTCTGAGCCGTAAAGGTTATATCTATAAAGAGCGTGTCTGTGCTGCGCCGCTTTACCTCGGCGCGCGAAATAAGCTCGGAATATGTATATTCGCCTTCAAAGGAGTCGGCAAGCTGTTTATAAATGCCGTTGGTCTTAAGAATGTCAATAATTGTATTTGAAAGCTGAAGAGAGGCTGTAATATCGGTGTTGCTGACGCTTTTTGAAGCCGTATCGGATGATGCGGCACCGCTGCTTATTATGGCGCCGTTTGTTACAAGCACCGAGCCTGTCGCCGAGTATTCCGGCGTGGCAAGCAGCTTGCAGTATACAAGCGACGCTCCGGCGAAAACAACTGCCGCGGCGATTAAAAAATATATATATTTAAGCGCCAGCCTCAGCATATAAAGCAATGAAAAATTATTCATGAAATACCCCTCTCTGCCAAATAAAAATTATTTGCTGAAAATATTTTGATTTAAATTAAAATATGAATTATATATATCGTCATATGATTTATAGCAGTCGCTGTAAACCTCTATAATAAAACTGCCGTTAAAGCCTTTTGCAGCGGCGGCGGAGAAAAAGGCGGAAAAATCGAAGCCGCCGTCACCGGGAAGCAGGCAGTCGGATGAGACGCTGTGATCGCTGATATGAAAATGCTTTATATTTTCCGGAAATTCCCCGACCAGGGCAAACGGATCGCAGCCGCAGCGCAGTGCCTGCTTTATATCGATGCAAAGCTCCGCCTCGTTTCCGAGTATTCTTTTCATAGAGCGCAGGAAGTCTATATCTCCGGCGCGGTGGCGCGCTACGTTTTCCTGAAGGATGGTGACGCCGTTTTCGCGCGTCGCTTCTTTAAGGCGCATATATCTTTCGCAGTACTCCTCGTCGCTGAGCACTCCGTTGGGCTTGCCGCCGTGCATAATAATATATCGGGCGCCGAGCTGCGCCGCGATTTCGGAATATCTGCGGTACTGCTCCTCCGCCTCGCGGTAGCGGCGGTCGTAAGCCGAAAAAATCATAAAGGATTCCGCAAGCGACATTGTAGGATGGACCGAGGCAACGCTGATGCCGTATTCCTTCTGAATGTCAAGAAGAATATCGACAAAGCTCTGCTTCAGCTCGGACATCGCGTTAAAAAAAATTTCCGTGTGCTTTATACCTGCTTTGCCCAGACTTTCAAGCGAAGCCTCGGTTTCAAGCGGATAGAAGCAGGAGGTTGAAACTCCTATGTTCATTATGCGTTCCTTTCATCGGCTGCCGGCGGCGTTACATATACCGTTTTGTTGGTGGTATAGATTACCATACCCGGCTTTGCGCCGTTCGGCTTTTTAACGTATTTTACAAGAGTATAATCGACCGGCACCTGGGAGGAGGCTGCGGCCTTTGAATTTGCCGCCGCAAGTCCGGCGGCTTTTTTTATCGTGTTTTCCGATACGCCGCCTCCGCGGCACATAACTATAACATGAGAGCCGGGAATGTTTTTTGCATGGAACCACAAATCGTTTTTCGCGGCTAAGACGGTAGTAAGATAATCGTTCTGGCTGTTGTTTTTTCCGACAAGAATTTTATAGCCTTCTTCAGAGAAGTATTCTCTGAATTTCGGTACAGGAACGCCCTTGCGTTTAACGGCAGGGCGTTTTATATATCCCGCAAGGGATAATTCCTCGCGTATTTCCGCGATTTCGGCAAGCGTTTCGCTTCTTGCGATGCTGTCAAGCACCGAGTCAAAATATACAAGCTCCTGCTTGTCCTGTTCGGTAAGCTTTGTAAGCGTCTGCTGGGCCGTATAGGTTTTTTTGTAATCCTTGAAGTATTTTGCCGCGTTTTTCTGAGGTGACAGGGAAGGGTCAAGCGGTATCCTGATTGTTTTCATATTATCGTAGTAATTTTCAGCCTCGGCAAATGCAGCGCCGCTTTCAATCCTGTAAAGATTGGCTTTAATCAGCTCGCCGTAAATACGGAGCTGCTCGCGGTTTTCGCATTTTTTAAGCTCCGAAAGCCTGAGGAAAAGCTTTTTTTCGGTGCGCGATTTGAGATTGTTTACAAGCTTTATAATATCCGCGGCTGAACGGTGTATGCGTTCGGCGGTTTCCCTTGCCGAATAAAAGCTGTCAAGCAGCTCCGAATAGCTGTTAAAAACACGCTTTTCAAGCTCGTTCCCGTATTGTGAAATATCAGTATAGGAAAAATCAAAGGGAGTTCCGTCATGCTTTGCAAGAAGCAGCGGGACGCCTTTACCCTTTAAATCGTCGGTTATACCTTTTAGAGCGGCGGAAAGACCGCCGGTTTTTTCCGCCCTGTAAACCGCTTCGCGGCAGATAAGCGGAGAAAAACCGTCAAGCGTATCAAGCAGTACCTTTACCGGTTCTCTGCCGCTTTGCAGGGCGGCTTTGCACTGATTTAAGGCGTTGCTGTCGGTTGGGCAGAGCTTGCGCTGTCCCGCCGGGCGCACATATTCCGCTCCCGGGAGTATCAGCCTGTCTGAGGTTTCGGGGTCGGTATGGCGGAGTGAGTCGATTATACGTCCGTCCGCTCCTACTAAAATAATGTTTGTTTTATTGCCGATAAACTCCGCTGTGAGCCGGAGTCTGACAATATCGCCCATTTCATTTGAGGCGGAGAAGGCAAGCTCGGTCAGGCGTTCAAGACCGGGCTGCTCAGCGCCCAGAAATCTTGCGGCGGTAAGGTGCTTTCTGATAAGCATGCAGAACATAGGCGGAGTTGCGGGATTCTCATATTTGCTTTCGGTAAACTGTATTCGGGCGCAGCCCTGCCTTACGCAGATGAGCAGCTTTTTTGCGAAGCCTTTTTTGCGCAGCAATAAAACCAGCTCATCTTTTGAAGGCTGGTAAATTTTTTCAACATGCGCGCCTGAGGCGGCGTTGAGCTCGTCTGTTATTTTGTGAAGGAATCCGCCGTCAAAAGACATTGCTGTTCTCCGCCTGTTTAAGGATACCGGCAAGCCTGTCGGAAAGATGGCTGTAATAGGAATATTCGCCGCTGTCCGGCAGTGCTTTAAGCGCGTCGGCGCGCTTTTTGAGCCTGTTGTATTGTTTCTCTATGTATAAAAAACCGTCCGGCGTGCGGGGGTCTGTTTTGCCTGTGTAATAAAAATATTCCGGCATTTTTATATTTCTGCCGGTAAAAGAAGCTGTCATTACCGAATAATGCTTTTTGTTTTCCGAAACAGCTGTTTCGGTGTTTATTTCAAAGCCGCTGCGGTATAAATACCGCCTTAAAATCTCCGGAGAGGTGGTAGGCTGCAGTATAAGCAGGGGATAGGGAGGAAGTTTCAGCCATTCGGCGCGGTCTATTATTCCGGAAATAACCTCTCCGCCCATTCCGGCGGCAATAATTGTGTCCGCCTCATTTTTGGCTACGGCGGAAAGTCCGTCGCAGAGTCTTGTCTCAATACCGCTGACATTGGCTTTTTTTATGTTTTTTTCAGCCGTCGCAAGCGGCAGGGGACGCAGGTCCGCGGCGATTGCATGTACGGCTTTTTTATGCTTCATCAAATAAATCGGAAGCAGTGCGTGATCGGTGCCCACATCGCATACCCTTGCGCCTTCCGGCACAAGGGCGGCGATGAGTTCAAGTCTGCGGCTTAAAGGCATTTACTTGTTTTCAAAATGACGGTTGAGCTTTTCAAGCAAGGTGTCGCAGTCGGTGCCGTGCACCTCGCAGGCCTGTTCTATGCTTTCTCCGCGCGATGCGGGACAGCCGAGGCAGTGCATGCCGATTTCAAAAAAATACTCGGCGGCGCTGCTGTCAATATCAAGTACCTCGCCTATAAGCATATCCTTTGTAATTTTCATTTTTCATCATCCTTTACATTATTATCATTATCAGAATAACTTGATTTTATTATTTAAATCTTTTCTTGCGTGGTTAAAAAGCTTGCGGTTGTCCATAGCCCAGACCCTGGCGGAAAAATCATCGGCGGTCGCCGCCGAAACGGCTTCGCGCATTTCGTATATTCTTGAATCCATAAGGTCAAGCTCGCTTAAAAGCTCAGCTTCGATAAACATAGGTCTTACCGCCGCGCCGAACTCCGGCTCGCCGTGGTGCGAAAGCACCATATGCTCAAGCAGCATTGCGGTTTTTGGGTTTATTCCGAGCTTTTCCGAGTATTTCTGAATTATCATAGCGCCCATTGCAAGATGACCGATAAGATTGCCTTCGTTTGAATATCCTGTGGCGACGCCGGTATCCGCTACGGTAAATTCCGACAGCTTGGCAATATCGTGCAGTATGGCTCCGGAAATCAAAAGCTCACGGTCGACGAACGGATAAACCGCGCAGACGCTCTCGGCTAAACGAACGATGGAAAGCGTGTGCATAAGCAGACCGCCGCGCATAGCATGGTGCAGCTTGAAAGCTGCAGGCCAGTAAAGCAGGGGCAGACGGTTATCGCTCAGGATTTCGGTTACGATTTTTCTTAAATCCCCGTCGTTAAAGCCGCCGGCGATTTTCATAAGCTCATCGAACATCTGCTCGCCTGAATAGTCCGCCGATTTAACAAAGCTTCCCGGATCCACTCCGTCCTCCGGCATTACCGGGCGAATCCGTTCTATTTTAAGCTGGTCGGCTCCGTTGTAGCGCGATATTGACCCTCTTATTTTTACAAGCTGGTTTACGGTATACTCGCCGTGGCGCTCCTTGTCGTACCGCCAGAGCTTTGCGTTTATCTCACCGTCTGAGTCGGAGAGGGTCATATCGAGATAACGGTCTCCCTTTGAGGAGGTTTTTATGTCAAGATTTTTTATAAGGCAGAAGCCGTCTACAAGACCGCTTCCGTCAATAGGAGTAAAATTCATAATATGTCAGCTCGCTTAAGCTCAGTTTTTTATTATAATGTTTTCTCGCGCCGGTCCGTTGCTTACCATCGTTATTTTAAAGCCGATTTCTTTTTCGATAAATTCAATGTAGTTGCGGCAGTTTTCCGGCAGGTCGGCGTACTCGGTGATTCCGGTAATGTCGCATTTCCAGCCGGGCAGGGAAATCAGCACGGGCTTGGCCTTTTCAAGCAGCGGTGTGACCGGAAAATCCCTTGTCACCCTGCCGTCTATCTCGTAGCCGGTGCAGACCTTTATCTCGTCAAGATAGGAGAGGGCGTCCACCACCGTAAGCACGGCGTGAGTTGTTCCCTGAACCTCGCAGCCGTAACGCGTGGCTACGCAGTCAAACCAGCCCATTCTGCGCGGTCTTCCCGTAGTGGCTCCGTATTCGCCGCCGTCGCCGCCGTGGTCGCGCATCGCCTTTGCCTCGTCGCCGAAAATCTCGCTTACGAAGGCTCCGGCGCCGACAGCCGATGAATAAGCTTTTATGACCGTGTAAATCTCCTTGACGGAGTAGGGGGGAAGTCCCGTGCTTACCGCGCCGTAGGCGGCGATGGTATTCGAGGAGGTGACCATCGGGTAAATTCCGTGGTCAGTATCCTTAAGCGTTCCGAGCTGTCCCTCCAAAAGTATGGTTTTTCCCTCTTTTTCGGCGTTGTATAAAAGCTGTCTTACATCGCCGGCAAAGGGTTCTATTTTACTTTTCCAGTCCATCATTTTGTCAAAAATCACGTCGGCGTCAAGCGGCTGTTTATGATATAGATTTTCGATAAGAATGTTTTTGGCTTCAAGCACGCGTTCAAGCTTTTCGCGCAGCGCGTCCGGGTCGAAAAGCTCGCACACCTGGAAGCCGGTTTTTGCGTATTTGTCCGAATAAAACGGGGCAATGCCGGATTTTGTGGAGCCGAAGCCCGCTTTTCCGAGCCTTTCCTCCTCATATATATCGAAAAGCACATGATACGGCATAACTATCTGACAGCGCTCAGACACCATAAGCTTCGGCGCCGGAACTCCCTTTTCGATTACGCTGTTATATTCGCTCAGCAGCTTGTCGATATCGAGAGCCACGCCGTTTCCGATGCAGTTTATCACGCCTTCGTTGAAAACTCCGGACGGAAGCGTGTGAAGGGCAAATTTACCGTATTTGTTTTTAATGGTGTGACCGGCGTTGGCACCGCCCTGAAAGCGTACGACAATATCCGCGCCGCATGCCAGCATATCCGTGATTTTACCTTTTCCCTCGTCGCCCCAGTTGGCTCCTACAACAGCTTTTACCATAATTTACGTACCTCGTTCAATACTATTGCAACCCGCGAAAACCGCAGTTACATTACATTATACAATGACAAATGAAATAATTCAAGACTTATATTTCCGGATTCCGGATTTTCCGCTTTTAAGAAGATAAATAAGATATGCGGCGCACATTATAAAGCATACTGCCGCCGAAGCGGGAACGGCAAGACCGATCTGAAAAAGCTCAGGAGAGCTGCCGCGGCTTAATATATAAGACAGCGGTATTCTTACCGCGAATGCAGTGACAATGCCCTCGATCATAACAAAGGTTGTTTTGCCAAGACCGTTGAAATATCCGAGCAGGCAATAATAAAGGCTTATGAAAATATGCTCCGCAGAGCAGCCGCGCAGATAATCTCCCGCCGCGGCTATTACCTCCGGATTTTTTTCAAACGCCGACGCTAATATTTCGGGGCAGAAAAATGTGGCGGCAAAGGTGAGCATACCGAAAATAAAAGATATAACCGCCGCAAGCTTAACCGATTTGAGCGCCCGCTCAGGCTGACCTGCGCCCACATTCTGCGCCACAAATGCGGAAAGCGCCGACATAAAGGCAGTGGGAATAATTGAAAGGAAGAGGAAAAGCTTTTCCGAAATGCCGATGCTTGCCGAGGCGATAAGACCGAGTGAATTTAAAATTGCGGTCAGAATCAGAAAAGAAACTCTCGTAAGGAAATCCTGAAGCGCTATCGGAACTCCGATTTTTAAAATCCGGCGCACGCTGTCTCCGGATTTGAAGCTGCTTTTAGTTATTTTAAAGGGAAGACCGCCTTTCCTGATATAAATAACCGAGAATATGACGCTTATGCCCTGAGCCGCCGCTGTGGCTATCGCCGCGCCCGCCGCTCCCATGTCAAATACGGCGACCAGAATAAGATCACCTATAATATTGAAAATGCAGGCGATAAGTATGAAGATTAGCGGCATTTTTGAGTCGCCCACGCCTCTGAAAAGTCCGCTTATGGCATTGTAGGCGGAAATAAAAAATATTCCTGCGGTGCAGATTCTCACATATTCCACACCGGCTGTCTTAGCCGCCGCCGGAATTTCGAGCAGGTCAAGCGCCTGAGGGGCAAAAAGCATAAGAACCGCGAAAAAAATCACCGAAACCGCGGCGAGCAGCTTAGTCATTCCGGCGGAAATTTTTCCGGCAAGCCCGCTGTCTCCGGCTCCCATAGCCTGTCCTATAAGCACGGTGACGCCGGTGGTAAGGCCGATTATAATGCCGGTTATGCCCTGCATAAGCTGGCTGCCGGTGGCTACCGCCGAAAAATCAGCGGTGGTGCTGTATTGCCCCACCACTATAAGATCCACCGCGCCGTAAAGCGCCTGAAGTAGCTGAGACAGCATAAGCGGCAGCGCGAATTTTACAAGCGGCGGAAGTATCCTTCCTTTTAAAAACGTGTTTTCGCTCATTTTGATTCCTTTCATAGCTATGACCGCTCTTTTTATAAGAACGGTCATAAAAGCTACTGTATTGAGTTGAAATAGTTTACTATACCAAGCGTTATGGCCTTGGCTTTTTTCAGATTGCTTTCCTCGCTTACGATATTTTCATAGTCATGATTATTGGATATGTAGCCGTTTTCGGTAAGCACCACCGGACAGTTTGTGACCCTTGCCATAAAATAGAGATGCCATTGCAGATTAAATGGCTCGTATCTGTCGTGGTTTTTTGTATAAATATCCCCGCACAGGCTTTTTGTCGCGGAGTAAACATACTCCGCCGCTTTTTTTGAAAAGGCGTCGAAATAATAAGAACCGAAGCCGTTAGGATTGCTTGAAGTACTTGAATTATGATGCACGGCAATGCAGTAATCGGGCTTTATTTGCTTGAGCAGCTTGATTTTTGTGTCGGTCGAGCTTGTAGAGTTATCGGTTCTCGTCATATATACCTGAGCTCCTGCTTTTTCAAGCTCCGCCTTGATTTTAAAGGCTAAATTCAGGTTTTGCACGGCTTCGTTATGGTTTTTTGAATCAGGTCCCGGAGCGCCGATATCGATGCCGCCGTGACCTACGTCTATCAGTATTTTGGCTCCGTTTAAATCTGTGCCGTATTCGTTGTCCGCCTCGGTTACCTCTTTGGGGTTGAGAAATTCAAAGCAAAGCTGACCGTTGTCGTTGTAATAGGAATCCCAGCCGTAAAACGCGCCCTGCTTTTTAAGGTAGAGTCTCAGAGTATAGTCGCGCGTTTTCGTGCCGTCGGCGTTTTTGTTTTCGATTATTTTGGCGGAGCTGAAAAGCGGATTATCCTCCGGTACGGCAATCTCGTCTGTAAATTTCGTCGCGTAGCAGAAGGTGATGTCTATATAGTTATATGTAACCGCGCCGACGCTGTAATCCTGGACTGACGGGTTTGAGTATGACTGGGGCAGTATGTCAAAGTAGAAGGGCGCCTTCCACATAGTGTCAAGCGTGAGCACGGTATGGCTGCCGTTATTTTCGAGCGAAGCAGCGCCTATCTCGTTGTGGTCGGGAAGCGTGCCTATGTACTGCTTTACCACCGGCTTAGACTCGGTATAGGGCTTATCCTCCCGCTCAAGATACACACGGTATCCGGCACGCAGAGTGACGTAATTTATGTCCTTATAGCTTACATAGCTTGTAGCGCAGTAGTCCACCGTGCCCTGGGGCAGATAATTGTTTGTGGGCCGAGACCAGTCTACCGAGCCGCTGCTTATGCTCGCGTCGGTTACGTTTCCGTCAAAGGTTTCGGCGTTGTATTCTACGATTTCCGCAATATACCCTGAGCCGACGTTTATGTACTTTCCGCCCGTCGGGGTGGCGTTCGGATCGTAGTCGACTATTATATCGCTCTTTTTGCAGGTTATTTTACCCGAGGTGAAGGATTCGGATTTTCCGTCGTGCGAGGCGGTGTAGGTTATTTTGCCGAGATCAAGGTTATTCACGTTGTTTGACGGAAGCCTGAAAAGCCCGTTGTAGGTGACAAACTCGGAATTTTCGTCCTCAGTGCCCGCCGCCTGCTTCATGTCGACCGTCTGACCGTTGAACGAGGCTTTGACGGCGCTGTCCTTTCTTGCGGAGGCGCTGACCACCACTGTGGAGCCGCTCGGATAGCTCTGCGCGCCCGACGGCGAAAAGCTTTCGATTATAACGTACCTGTATGTGACCGTGTAAACAGCGGTATCGTCCTTATGCTCAAAGGTAAAGGCGTTTTTTCCGACGTTAAGGCTTACCTGATATGTGAAAGAGCCGTCCGCCCCGCGCTCAACCGCCTGTCCGTTAACGGTGAGGGGCTCTTCGGGGTCGGAGGTACCGGAAAAGGTGAATTCAGGTTGGGTAACGCTTACTGTGTTTTGCGCGGGCGAGGATATAACAAGCCTTATGCCGTTGTCGGCAGGCTCCTCTGCGGAGACGACGGGAGCTGAGGAAACATATCCGTCAGACGAGGAAACGTCCTTTTGCGAACGGCATGCCGTCATTGAAATCAGCGGTAAGATAACTGCGGCGCTTATAACGGCTAAAGCTCTTTTTTTGAATTTCTGTTTCATTTCGGCTCCTTTGCTTCAAGCGTCACGGCGGTAAAGCTGTGATTTACCGCCGGAAGAAATTTTCCGGTCAGATCGGCTGTTTTGATTTTAAGCGTCGAGGTACTTACGCAGGGATGGCAGCTTATGTACTCATCATTCAGCAGGTCGGAGTCTATAAGAAGCCGCACTTTGTTTTCGCTGTCGTTCATAAGCCCCATGACGCTTACGGAGCCGGGCAGTATGTTAAGATATTTTTTCATAAATTCCGCGTCCGCGAAGGAAAGGCGCGCGATGTTAAGCTGTGACGAAAGCTCCTTTGTCTTAAAAGGCTTGCCGCCCGGCAGCATAAGCAGATAAAACTCTGTTTTCTGGCGGTTGCAGAGAAAAAGGTTTTTGCAGACCTTTACTCCGAGAGTCTTTTCAATTTCCACACAGTCGGCCATTGTGTCCGCTGCGGGGTGGTCGGTCCGCAGAAAATCAATTCCGAGTTTTTTAAGCAGGCTGTATACCGCGGTTTCTTTTGAAGCGCGGTTTGAAAGCTCCTCAGGAGCTCCGTGCGATATTATGTATTCCATTTTTGCCGTTCCTCTGATATAATATGTTTTGCAGTCAAGATATATTATATTAGAATACACGTCTTTTTTCAAGGGATATTGAAAAATTACGGCGAATTAAAGAGAAATTTATCATCGGGAGCTGAAAGGCATGAAAATCTGTTATATTTTCGCAGCTGCGGAGGGTCTCCCCGAAGACTTTAAAAAGAAAGACGGTGACCTTGTTATAGCCGCCGACGCAGGTATAAGGCATTTAGCACATCTCGGTGCAGAGCCGGATATAGCTTTGGGTGACTTTGACTCGCTCGGATTTGAGCCGCGCTGCAGGGAGGTGATAAGGCATCCGGTAATGAAAAACGATACCGATACTGTTCTCGCGGTGAAAACCGGCTTCAGCAGAGGATACAGCGAATTTGTTATTTACGGAGGGACGGGAGGAAGACCAGACCATACCTTTGCCAACTATCAGACGCTCAGCTACATAGCTCTGCGCGGCGGCAGGGGATTTTTATGCTTTAACGGTTTTACGGCGTCCGCTATAAGAAACTCCTCGGTTTTCTTTTCCGAAAAAGCCGCGGGCACGCTTTCAGTTTTCGCTCTCAGCGAAAGAATCAGCGGAGTGTATTTGAAAAATGTGCTTTATCCGCTTGAAAACGCGGAGCTGAGCTATGATTTCCCGTTAGGAGTAAGCAATGAATTTGTCGGAAGGCGCGCTGAGGTAAGAGTGGAAAACGGCACGGCGCTGCTTATTTGGCAGGGAAACAGGGAATTATTGGGTTAAAATTTTATAAATTATAAATGTAAATTTTGTAATTTTCCACAATTCGGTAAAAATTTTAATTTTGTCTTGACTTTTTGTTTTATTTATTGTATTATTGTTAGCAAGAAATACCACTATGAGGTCGTAATGAGTATAGATTTTGTCGAAAATTACGAAGATATGTCAGATGAAAAAATCGTGGATCTCATTAACGGCGGAAATTATGAGCTTTTGCAGATAATTATTTCGCGGTACCTGCCGCGCATACTGCAATATGTTAATAAATACTGCGCCGAAAGCGAGCGGGAGGACGCCGTTCAGGAAGCGACCTGCGCTTTGTATTCGGCGATTAAGAATTTTAAAAGGGAAAGGGCTTCCTTTGCGACATTTGCCTCTCTTTGTATTAAGCGTTCCGTTTTTTCAGGTCTGAAGCATCAGAACCGCCGCCGAAACATACCGGACGAGCTTTTGTCGCCCATCGACGGGGTCGAAATAGCGGACGTAAACAGTCCCGAAAAAATTTTTTTTGAAAAGGAAAACTACAAGACTCTTACAGACGATATAAGGCTTGAGCTTTCAAGGCTTGAATACAGTGTTTTGCAGCTTTTCCTTGCCGGCAGGAAATATTCCGAAATAGCCGGCGCGCTCGGAATCACCGAAAAATCGGTGAATAACGCGCTTTTGCGCATAAGAAAAAAATTAAAAAATAAATAAACGCGCAGACGCGTTTATATATGCCCATGTAGCTTAAAGCAGAGCGTTGAAACCAAAGATGTCGGTGCGATTCCGTCCGGGGCTAAAAAAAACCGAGAGAGGTAGAAAAAATGTTTGAAGACAAAACGTTAGTTTGCAAAGATTGCGGCGAGGAGTTCGTATTCACTGCAAGAGAACAGGAGTTTTACGAATCCAAAGGCTTTGTAAACGAACCGCAGCGCTGCAAGCCTTGCCGCGACAAGCGCAAAAACGCCGGCAGAGCGCCGCGAGAAATGCATGAGGCCGTTTGTGCCGCCTGCGGAGGAGTGGCAAAGGTTCCTTTTGTTCCGCGCGATGATCGTCCGGTATACTGCAGTGAATGCTTTGCAAAGATGAAGGAGGAAGAAAGCGCGGGAACAGCCGCGGCTGAAGAATAAGCTGTTTAGCGGCCGCCCTTGAGGGGCGGCTGTTTTTTATGTCATCATTAAATTGAACGGAGCTTTATATAAGCTGGAAATTTTCATTTTCAGGCATCGGATTTAATTACAGCTTGAAGAAACATTACCGCAAGGCATAATAAGACATTGAAAATCGGTATTTGTAATATTACAAATTTCATTTTATAATATAGGCAGACTGGAAAAGAGGAGGTCTTTTTATGAAAATGACATTTGATTTCAATAATCCCACAAGGATACTGTTCGGAAAAGGCAAGCTCAACGAGCTTTCAAATCAGCCAATGCCGGGTAAAAAAGCGCTTTTGCTTATGTCCTGCGGAAAATCCGCCAGAATAAGCGGTGCATACGGCCGTACGCTTGAACAGCTTGAAAAAGCAGGGGTTGAAACGGCGGAGTTTGCAAAGGTAATGGAAAATCCGCTTAAGGATATGATAATGGAGGGCGCCGCCTTTGCGCGTGAAAACGGCTGCGATTTTATTGTGGCGCTCGGCGGAGGAGCGGTGCTTGACTCGGCTGTGGCAATATCCGCAATGGCGTCAAACGACGGTGATTTATGGGATTATGTAAACGGCGGCACCGGAAAGGGCAAGCCTCTTGCAAATCCCGGTCTTCCCATAGTCGCGATAACGCTTACTGCCGGAACGGGCTCTGAGGTAAATTGCTGGGGCGTAATTTCAAATCCCGAAACAAACGAAAAAATCGGCTTCGGCGACCCTGCGCTTACCCCTGTGCTGGCTGTTGTAGATCCGGAGCTGATGATAACGGTTCCGTCTGAATATACCGCTTATCAGGGCTTTGACGCGCTTTTCCACAATACGGAGGTTATGATGTCAAACGGGGTCAATATACTCAGCGAGGCAATCGCTCTGTCCGCTATCGAAAATATAGCAGCCTATCTCCCGAGGGCGGTAAAGAACGGCGCAGATATTGAGGCGCGCGAGCATGTGGCGTACGGCAGCACTATGGCGGGGATTACTATGCAGCTCACCTCCACCACGGCGCAGCATTCTATGGAGCATGCGATGAGCGCGTATCATCATAATCTGCCTCATGGCGCCGGTCTTATTATGATTTCAAAGGCTTTTGCGGAATTTTTCATCGGAAAGCACGCTTGCGACGCTCAGTTTGTAAAAATGGCGCGCGCTATGGGAAACAAAAACGCGGACAAGCCGGAAGATTTTATCACCGCGCTTGTAAAACTGCAGGAGGACTGCGGGGTTTCCGATTTGAAAATGAGCGATTACGGTATAAAAAAAGATGAGTTTATGACTCTTGCGGTCAACGCACGGGAAACAATGGGCGGTCTTTTCCTGGCAAATCCATGCCCTATGTCGGACGCGGAATGCGCCGCTGTCTTTGAGAAGTCGTATCGCTGACAAGGCTTTATTGCATATAAAAAATTATATGATGTTTTTTACAGCACCGTCGCGTTCAGCCCGAAGCGGAATTTTCCGCTTCGGGCTTTTTCTGAACATATATGACAGAGCTTTGGAGAGTGAAATATTGACATCTGAAATTCCCCGTGATATATTAAAAAAGTCCGGAAAAGCCTGCCTTTCCAAAGTGACATTCTTTAAAAAATTAACCGGTAAAGGAGCGAAACGCCAATGTATACGGCTGACAGTAAAAGATATTCGGATATGCGCTATAACCGCTGCGGAAACAGCGGCTTAAAGCTTCCCGCGGTATCGCTCGGGCTGTGGCATAATTTCGGAGATACCGCGCGTTATTCAAATATGAAGGAAATGTGCTTTACCGCTTTTGACAGCGGAATAACCCATTTTGACCTTGCGAATAATTACGGTCCGCAGCCCGGCAGCGCCGAGAAAAATTTCGGAAGAATTTTAAGGGAGGAGCTGAGCCT
>CALWUZ010000140.1 GCA_944384845.1 uncultured Clostridia bacterium | reverse complement strand
TCCTTTTTGACTGTATGTTTAATTGTGACAAGCGTTTTTGCGATTTCAATACGCAGACAGCATTTATGCTATTAATGCAAAACACGCGCCGTACAGGGTTCAAGACCCTGTACGGCGCGTTTAAATTTTAAAAGCAGTCAGCTTATCGGTTCAAAATCGGCAGCCCCATGCTTGCAGAGAGGGCAGATAAAGTCATCGGGTAGCACGTCGCCCTCGTAAACGTATCCGCATATCTTGCATACAAAGCCCTTTTTCCCTTCCGTTTCGGGCTTCGGCTTTACGTTTTTCTGGTAATAGGTATAGGTCATAGTCTCAGCCTCTGAAATAACACGGGATTCCGTAACGCTGCATATAAACATGCCGTGCGTGTCAAGGTCGATATATTGCTCTACCTTAAGCGACATAAACGAGTTGATATAACGGTTAAGAAAAACAAGCCCGTTGTCAGAGCGCAGAACCTCCTCGCCGGCAAATTTATCGGTATTTCTTCCGCTCTTAAAGCCGAATTTTTCAAATACTGAAAACGGCGCGTCAACCGACAAACAGTTTATATTCATAATCCCGGTCTGCTTTATTATATGATGGGAATAATTCTGCTTATTGATGGTCACGGCGATGCGGTTCGGCGTATTCGTGACCTGCGTTACTGTGTTGACTATAAGTCCGTTATCCTTTTTGCCGTCGCTCGATGTAATCACGTAAAGACCGTAGCCTATATTGAACAAAGCGGTAAGATCGTTCTTATCCGCTTTTTCGCCGTCGCGCGCGATATAGTCGCGGCAAAGCTCGTCCGCAAGCTCCTCAAGACGGGCGCTGCTTTCGGCGTCAGGCGCGGAGCGTATAGTGACCGCCGGCTCCGCAAAGCTGAGCTTTTTACTTTCGGAAAGCATATTCTTCATGGTCTTTACCGCCATAGGCGCCCAGGAACCGTTTTCTATGAAGGCTACGGTACGGTTCTGAAAGTTCCGCTCGGTAAGATGCTCGATAAAATCACGCATAAACGGGAAAATTCCGGCGTTGTAGGTAGTTGTTGCAAGCACCAGCTTTCCGTAGCGGAAAGCGTCCTCCACCGCCCTGCTTATATCGCATCTCGCAAGGTCGGTTACAATTACTTCCGGACAGCCCTTTGACTGAAGCAAAGCCGCAAGCTCCCGCACGGCCTTTTCCGTATGACCGTATACGGAAGTATAGGCTATGACAATACCGTCGCTTTCGGCGGTATATGACGACCATATCTGATATAAATTTATATAATAGCCCAAATTCTCTTTCAGCACGGGACCGTGAAGCGGCGCTATTACCGAAATATCAAGCCCGGCCGCCTTTTTAAGCAGCGCCTGCACCTGAGCTCCGTATTTTCCGACTATTCCGAAATAATATCTGCGCGCCTCGTCCGCCCATTCCTCGTTTACGTCCAGAGCGCCGAACTTTCCGAAGCCGTCGGCTGAAAACAGCACCTTGTCAGTATTGTCATATGTTACCATAACCTCCGGCCAATGCACCATCGGAGCGGTAACAAAGGTCAGGGTATGCCTGCCTAAGGACAGGCTGTCACCCTCGCCGGCTATAATGCGGTTATCTGCAAAATCCGTGCCGAAAAACTGGCGCATCATCGTAAACGCCTTTGCCGTGGCTACGACGGCTGTTTCGGGATACAGCTTCATAAAATTAAGAATATTTGCGGAATGATCCGGCTCCATATGCTGAATTATGAGATAATCCGCCGCCTTCCCCTCAAGAGCCGCTTCCACATGGTCCAGCCATTCATGCGTAAAGCGCGCGTCGACCGTATCTATTACAGCCGTTTTTTCATCCTTTATCACATAGGAATTATAAGCCATACCGTTTTTTACCGGATACTGACCCTCGAACAAATCGATTTCATGATCGTTTACACCGATATAATATATATCATTTGTTACTTTCATACGCTTCATCCTTTCGCCGCCGAATGCATCGGCGCAAGTATCGAATATATTATATTACATAACCCTGTATATTACCAGCAAAAAATAAATTTTTTGAAATTTTTTCATATTGCAGAGCCCGCAAACCCTTTTGTTATGCGGTTTTTTTAAGCTTCTTCTAAAAATAAACCAAAAATAAATTAAAAAAATTACAAAAAAGGTTGCAATTTTGTAACCTTTTTGTTATAATATCCTTTGTAGAAATTACAAAATGTAACCATTGAAAGAAGTGACAGTTATTTTTAAGCATTTTCCGGACAAGGAAACCATAATTGAGATTCTTTCTTATAATAATTTTTTTAAACGTGTTTTCGGCTTTATAAAAAACAATAAAATTCTTATGAGAATATCCTCCCTCTGCCTTATCGGCATGATGGCTGTGGGAGTAAGCATCGTTTCCGTGGGAATAACCTTAGGTCTTAAGGTTAACTACGCAGGCGCTTTTATAGCCACCGTAAAAAATTCCGGCGTCTTTGATGACGCTAAGGACATAGCGGTTGACCATATCGAAAGCAGCAACGCGGACAAGGTTATTGAAACCCCAAAATTCAGTATGACCCTTACGGTTTCCGACCGGCTGGACAGCGCCGTTAAGGTGGCAGACGCGATAATTGAAAACACCAGCGATATAACTGAGGCGTCGGCGCTTATAGTAAACGGCGAGTATCTTCTCTGCGCCCAAACGGCGGATCTTGAAAATCAGCTTGAAAGCCGCCGCACCGGATTTGAAATAGAGGGCGCCGAAAACGCCTCGGAATTTACCGATGACATAAAGGTGGAAAACGGCTATTATCTGAAATCCGAAATTTCAGACAGTGAGGAAATCACCGCCGCCGTAAACAGGCTTGACGTAAAAACCGTATCTGTTATCACAACCGACAGCGAAATACCCTTCACTAAGAAAACCGTAAAAACCTCAGAACAGCTTATAGGCTATTCAAAGGTTACAACAGCCGGTCAGAACGGCATCACCCGTAAAACCGAAAGCGTGGAATCGGTGAACGGCACAGAGATTTCCCGCACCGAGCTTTCAAGCGAGGTTGTAAAGGAACCGGTTCAGCAGGTGACCACCGTGGGAACGGCGATTTCTACGGCAAGCGCGGCACAGCGCTCGGCGGAACGCAGCGCAGGCTTCATCTGCCCGCTTAAACGCGGAAGCTTTGTTGTTACCTCATATTACGGTGACGGCAGAAATCATAAGGGAATAGATCTGGGCGCGTCTGCCGGCACATCAATTTACGCCGTAGCAAACGGCACGGTAACCTATGCCGGCTACGACGGCGACTACGGTTACAGCGTGGTGGTCGACCACGGAAACGGGCTTAAAACAAGATACGCACACGCGCGGGCGCTCTGCGTAAGCCGCGGACAGACAGTCTCCCAGGGTGACGTTGTAGCATATGTCGGGAGCACCGGATATTCAACCGGCAATCATCTGCATTTTGAAGTGATTGTAAACGGAGCAAGAGTAAATCCGGTTTCATATATCGGTCTGGACTGATTTTAAATCTCAGGCGTATAACCCCTTTCCTCCGTCTTTGTAATATAACGAATAAAGTTTTTTTCGGCAGGTCTGCAAAAAACCTTTTAAAAAAGGTTCCTTGCGAGCCTGCCCATATTTTTATTTTTCTTTCAAACACGCGTTCCGCAACTTAAAGACCTGTACACGGTCAATGATGAAAGAGGAAACGGTCACCGTAATAACAGAAAATGCAATGCGGGAAAAAGGAATATAGGTCAGCGAAAGACCAAGCACTGCAAAGTCGGTAAACATATATGCCCTGGATAAACGCCAATGCGTCAGCTTGGAAATGGTAAGCGCCAGCGCGTCGTCTCCGCCGCTTGAGCCGCCCTGACGCACAATAAGCCCTACTCCCACCCCGACAAAAGCGCCTCCGCAAACAGAAGCCGCCAACGGATAAGCTGACAGATCCGGCAGCATATGTGGAAAAAATTCCCACAGCTTATAAAACAGTGAAACGCTTAAGGTTGAAACGACCGATATTTTAATAAAGCCGCCGCCCAAATATCTGAAAGCAAGCATATAGCAAAAAATATCAAGCACCGGCGTAATTACGGCGGGCGATATTCCCAGCCAATGCTCGCATAAAAGCATCAGACCGATTACCCCTCCCTCTGTAATGCCGGTTTGCTGATGAATATTATGAATCCCAAAGGAGCAAACCGCCGCGCCAAGCATAATAAGAGCAATTTTCTTACAGGTCAGTCCTTCTGCTATTCTCCGCAAAAAAATACGAATCCGCTTATCCGTCATAAAAATCCTCCTTGCGCCTGTAATTTATAAAAGATATAATAAAGGATATAGTAACTATAATGTCAAGGGGGATAAAATGGACAATTTATTTTCAATAGGCGAGCTGTCAAAATATCAGAACATCTCCAAGCAGACACTGATTTTTTACGATAAAATCGGCTTGTTCCGTCCGGCTTATGTAAATCCCGACAACGGCTACCGCTATTACAGCTCAAATCAGATCGACTATCTGGATACCATACTGATTATGAAAAAAATCGGCTTTTCGCTGTCAGAAATCCGGGAGCATATGCGGAACTACAATATTGACAGCAGCCTTATCACCTTGAAAAAACAGCTTACGGTAATTGAGCGCCGGATTCACGAGCTGCGCTTGATCCAAAGCCGTCTGGCACACCGCTGCGCTCAGATGGAAAACGCAAGGCTGTACAAGGAAAATGAAGTTATAACTGAAGAAGCGGGTACGCAATATATTCTGGCACACAAGGTGAAGGAGCCATATGGAATGCGGGAAATCAGCATCGCAACAAAAAAATGCTTTGCAGAGTCATTCCAAAAGGAGCTTCCGATATTTTTTCAATGCGGCGTAATCGTCCCGCTCCGGCATATTCTCGAAGAACGGTTTACGGAAGCTATGTATGCTTTTCTCCTGACAGAAAAAACCGGCAGAGCCGACAGCATAAAGTGCCTTCCCGCCGGGAAATGTGTTAGTATATATCATATCGGCGGCTATATGTCTATCGGCAGCTCCTACCGAAAGCTACTGAATTACTGTAAAACTAAGTCTTTGCAAATCATCTCGGATTCTTATGAGTTCTGCATAAATGATTATATTACGACCTATGACGAAAACGAGTATATTACAAAAATTATGTTTTATGTAAAGTCTCAGAAGGATTCTGAAATCTGAAAAAATCCCGTAAGAAAATCTTATCAAAGATTTTCTTACGGGATTTTATTATTTTATAACCTATTCAGCATTATCAAAGATACATATGCATAGGCCAGGCAAGATATTCCACATCATCCAGCTTTTCGGCGGTAATATAGCCCGCGGGAGCGTTCAAAACGGTAGGAATACGATTCACCAGCGTAGCGCAGGTATGCTCAGGCGTGGCCGGCTTTACCACGTGAAATTCAGTATCCGGCTCTCCGATTATTTTCCAGTCGCACATATCGCCGTCTTCCGGACCGTATACCTTGCCGATGCACTGAGTCTCAATGGTAATTCCCTGAAAGGTTTCGGTTGTAACTACGGCGCTCATGCCGATGCAGTTGCCTTTTTTTATGGTTTCGCCGGTGGTCTCGCACCACAGGTCGGTATCATAGAAATAAGGGACGCATTTCTGGCTTATTGATTTTACGGTAAGACCCAGCTTATTTGCCAGCGCCTCATTTGAATTCCAGACATAGGCAGGCTCTACCGTTTCCGGATGCGCCAGCTGCGCCTCAAATTCTTCAGGCGTCAGCCCTACACCGTGCGCCTTGGCGAGTGCCAGACCGTAATCCTCAACATTATAGCTGACAGCACCCTCAATTTTTTTAATATTATGCACGCCGCCTGCAACTGTTCCTATCATATTGACCCAGTAAATATCCTGCATACCTGTACCGGTAATTGTACAGTTATTTTCCTTAGCAAGCTTATCCAGACGGCTGGTAACAGCGGCGGCGGTCGTCCATGGATAGATTGCTTCCTCGCAGGTGGTCACTACATTTATGCCGCGTGACAGACAACGCTCAAAATGGGGCAATACATCATTCATAAAGCTGAACAGTGTAACAACCGCAATATCGGCATCGCATTCATCTAGCACGGCGTCTGCGTCAGAACGTATGGGCACATTCAGCTTCATCCCCAAGCCCGCGTAATCTCCGACGTCCATTCCCACAATTTCAGGATTGATGTCGATCGCGCCGACGATTTCCGCGCCCTTCTCAAATAGGTAACGGAGGATGTACTTGCTCATCTTTCCGCACCCATACTGAACAACTCGGATTTTTTCAAGATTTACCATAAATACTACCTGCCTTTCTTTTTATGTATAAATCGGATGCCAAACAGCTATCCTTATAATTATTATAAAGGTTATAACCGGTATAAAGTTAATAGTCTTTAAAATTTTTTGAAACAACTTTAAATCAGAAGGCTCAAAGTTAAAAATACTCCGCGGCATCTCATAATTCACTTTTATAATATATTCAGGCAAGCCGGAGATATACTCTTTTTTCTTATAAAAATTATCACAGCAAATACAGACACAACACATCATACCGCATCAATGGCTTATAGTATTCATCGCCGTCAGCTAATACAAAATATTGTAC
>CALWUZ010000139.1 GCA_944384845.1 uncultured Clostridia bacterium | reverse complement strand
GGTAATCCGCCTTCATCGCCCAGGGATCGTTGCCGTGATAATAGCCTTTAAAGAAAATAATTTTCTTTTTTCTTGTAAAGGCTCGCGCGCACATAACCGAAAATGTGGTCGCGTCGGTGCCGTTCTTCATAAAATATGCCCAGTCGGCGGTGTCTACCGTCTGTGTAAGAAGCTCGGCGCACTCCACCATTTTATAAGACGGCGCGGTAACACAGTTCCCCTTTTTGAGCTGCTCAAGGGCGGCGGCGTCGACCTCCGGGTCGTTGTAGCCCAGAACATTGGGCCCGTAGGCGCACATAAGGTCGAGATATTTGTTGCCGTCCATGTCCCAGAAATATGTACCCTCCGCCTTAGAGCTTATAAGCGGCCATTTGTCAAGCGGCAGAAACAGACCCTCGGACGGTCCCAGATGGCCGTATATGCCGGACGGTATAACTTTAAGCGCGCGGTCGAACCACTCGCGGCTTTTTTTATGCGAATATTCGGGATATTTGCTCATTTAAATTCCTCCTTATGCAAGATAAAGCGAGACGCGGTCAAGTATCCTGTTTATATTATCCACCATTGAAAGCATTCCCGCAAGACGTATGTTTCCCTTGCACATTTCATTAATAGTGGACACCTTTCCGCTGAAAAGACCGTTTGCCAGATCAATATCGGAAAATTCCATCACCGCGCGCGGATTTTCAGCGGGAGCCTTGATCGTGGCGAAACGCCCGTTCTTTACCCTTACAGTGACCTGTGCTGTGTCCTTAATGCCGAGCGCAACGTCGCCGTCCGCTGTATTCGCGGCGGAAATCATAGCTATCGAATCGGAATTTGCAAGTCCCGATATTGCGCCCGCAACAGTATACATTGTAAGCAGCGTGCTTTCCTCAAAAAAAGCACGGTCACGCAGGCTCTCCTCAGATGGGCGCAGCAGTTCGGCAAGGCGGTCGGTAAGCCTTGTAAAGGGACCGGTCAGAAAGCTTATCAGCCTTACGGCGCCCTTAACGGGAAGTCCCGGCTTGCTTTCGTTTACAAGACGGTTGAACTTTTCTGGAGAGGAAAAATACATTTTGCAGTCTGCTCCCTTGCTGCCCTCGGTTATTTTGCAGCCTTCGGCGTCAAAATGAAAGGTGCGGCAGGGACCTCCCTTTACCTCAAAGCACAAAGCGACAGGCTTTTTAATTCCTTTAAGAATTTCCTTAGCCTTACCGTCAAGCCTGCATAAATCCTCAAGCGCTCCCAGCACTCCGTACATATTGGCGTATGCCAGCGCCTTTTGTTCAGTCATTTTTTACTTACCTCCTCAGTTTTGCTCGTCAAGAGACAGATAAAAGCTCGGTATAAACTCCCTGATAAAAATATCCGCCTCAGGACATTCAAGCTTTTCTATGGTCTCTCTTATCGTTTTTTCCGCAACCGCAAACTCGCGGTTACCCATGTTCAGCTCCTCGATGCACTTTATCAGCGCCGAAAGCTTATCTGCGGCCTTTACAAGACGTTTTGTTCTCTCGTCCGGCTCGTATACCCTTGTAAACTCGTCCTTAAAATCCTCCGGAAGCATATCCGTAAGCCTTTTCTCGGCTGCGGCTTCAATCTGCCTGTAGGCGGATTTTATCTCGCTGTTGTAATATTTCACGGGGGTCGGCATATCGCCGGTTATAATCTCCGCCGTGTCGTGAAACATCGCCGCCGTCGCCGTTTTTGATGGGTCGGCGTCTCCGCCCAGACGCTTGTTGTTTATAACCGCAAGCGCGTGGGCAATCATAGCGGTTTCAAGCGAATGCTCGCTTAAATTTTCGCGGCGGGTGTTTCTCATAAGTCCCCAACGGTAAATGTTCTTCATACGAGACATCATCGCGTAAAAATGATTTTGCAAATTATTCACATCCTTTATTGAATATTATACCATTAACTGTTATAATATCAATAATGAAATTTTACCGAGGGATTGATAAAATGGGATTTTCTTCAGCAAAGCTTACCGCGCTCCGCCCGCAGAAAGAAAAATACCTTTCAACCTTTCTTATTGCGCTTATGACTGCGGCGACGCTTTTTGTGCCGTATATGATAATGAGCGAAGGATATTTTACTTTCTACGGCGATTTCAACGTCCAGCAGATACCCTTTTACCAGCAATGCCACAAGGCGATAAGAGAGGGAAATATTTTCTGGAGCTGGACTACAGACCTAGGCGCCAATTTTATAGGCTCTTACAGCTTTTATCTGCTCGGAAGCCCCTTTTTCTGGCTTACAATCCCGTTTCCGAACTGGATGGTGCCGTATCTTATCGGTCCGCTGCTGATACTTAAGTTCGCCTGCGCCGCCCTTACGGCGTACTGCTATATCCGCCGTTTCACAAGAACTCCTCAGGCGGCGATGCTCGGCGGTCTGCTCTACGCTTTTTCCGGCTTTTCGGTTTACAATATATTTTTCAATCATTTCCACGAGGCGATAATCGTCTTCCCGCTGCTGCTGCTCTCCATCGAGCTGCTAATAACCGAAAACCGCCGCTTTGTATTCGCCCTTATGGTGGCGCTCTGCGCGGTTATAAACTATTTCTTCTTTTTCGGAATGGTTGTCTTTACGGTAATTTATTTCTTCGTCCGTCTTTTATCGGGAGCCGTAAGCGTTAAGGTTTCAAGATTCTTTGTAATGCTTTTCGAGGCGGTTTTAGGGCTTTGCCTCTCCGCGTTTCTGCTGCTGCCGTCCATACTTGCGATTTGGGACAACAGCCGCATCTCGAGCCTGATGCTTACAGAGGGCTGGAACGCCATTATGTACGGCAAGGAACAGATTTACGGCAACATTATGGAGTGCTTTTTCTTTCCTCCTGATATTCCCGCGCGTCCCGTGTTTTTTCCCGGAGCCGAGGTCAAGTGGTCGTCGCTCGGCGGCTGGCTCCCGGTGTTCAGCATGGTCGGCGTGTTTGTGTGGTTTTCACAGCGCAAGGGTCACTGGCTTAAAAGAATTATAGGCATATGTATTTTTATGGCGCTTGTGCCGGTGCTGAACAGCGCCTTCTACGCCTTCAACACCTCTTATTACGCCCGCTGGTTCTATATGCCTATTCTTATGATGTGCCTTGCTACGGTATCGCTTACCGAGGATGACAGCGTCGACTGGTCAAGCGGCTATAAATGGGTTTTGGGCATCACAATCGCGGTGACCGCCGTAATAGGCTTTTACCCGCAGAAGGACGCCGACGGCAAGCTGATTTTCGGAATTTATTCGCAGAGCGATGACGGAATGTATGTCTTCCGCTTCTGGACCGCCTGCATTATAGCCATATTCAGCCTTGTTATACTCGGAATGCTGCTTAAAGAGCTTAAAAAGGACCGCCGCGCCTTTTACAAAGCCGCGGTTGCCTGCGTGTGCATAGTATCCGCCGTTTACGGCAATGTTTTTATCGCCTGCGGACGCTCGCATTCCTACGAGATAAAAGAGGTCATGATCGACCAGCTTATCGAGGGAAAAGTTGATCTTGAGGATTCGGACAATTACCGGGTAGATGTATACGACGGGGTAGACAACACCTCCTTGTATCTCGGTCTTCCGGGAATAAACGCGTTTCACTCGGTGGTGCCTGCCTCTATATTTGAATTTTACGATTATATCGGCGTCGAACGCAGCGTAGGCAGCAGACCGGAGGTAGACCAGTCCGCGATACGTCCTCTCCTTTCGGTAAAATATCTTCTTAACCGCAAGGACGGAGAAAGCTTTGTGGATGAGTACGGCGATACGCTTATGCCGGGATATGAATATGTAAAGACCAGCGGCGGATATTACATTTACGAAAATGAAAATTATATCCCCTACGGATTTTCATACAACTATTATATGAGCTATGACTTCTGTGATTCTTATTCGCAGTCAAGCCGCGCGTCGCTTATGCTCAAGGCTATACTGCTTACAGACGAGCAGATAGAAAAATACGGAGATATGCTTGAAAACATTGAGGTGCTTGAGCTTCCGCCCTACAATTATGAAACTACCGGCACAACCCTTTCGCTTACCGACGACGCTATGGCATACGACTGCGCCGAATTGAGGGATACCGCAGCCGATTCTTTTGAAACAGACAACCGCGGCTTTACCGCAAGGGTCACAAGAGACCGGGAAAACCTTGTGTTTTTCTCTGTACCCTACGATAAGGGCTGGACCGCGTATGTAAACGGCGAGCAGGTTGAAATCGAAAAGGTCAATGCCGGATTTATGGCGGTAAAGGTGGATGCCGGAGTCAGCACTATAAGATTTGAATACCTTACGCCGGGTCTTGCCGATGGTCTGATAATCACGGGCGGAGCATGCGCCATACTGCTGGCGTATATCCTGATTTTCAGCATATATTCAAAGCACCGCAGACCCGACGAGCATTATCCCGAGGGAGACAGACTCATAAAGAAATGGCGCGAGCAGGATCTTGAAGAGGCAAGACGGTTATTAGCAGAAAGATTCCCGCAGGATATAAAGCCGAGCCTGCTCGACGATGAACCCGGCATTCAAATCCCTCATATTGAAAACGGGTTTTCCGGCGGCTTCAGGATAGATCCGGGGATTTATGATGATAAGGACGACGAATAATCGTCAGAATGCCGTCCGCATTTCCGAGAACGGTGAAAAAAGCGGATCTTTCCATTCCAAATTTCCTGTCAAAGGCTTGTTTAAAGCATATTCCGAAAAAGAGGTTTAAAAATGTGTGCTGAAAGACGTAAAAACGGAATCAGGTCTCTGCGCGGCGAAATACTGCGCTTTGCCGCGGAGAAATACGGCACGCAGCCGGATTATCCATGGTCGTCGGCGCCGGACTACGCCGTTTTAAGACACTCGGACAGCAAAAAATGGTACGGAATTATTATGAACGTTCCGAAGGAGCGGCTCGGCTTATCCGGCGGCGGTACGGATATACTGAACTTAAAATGCGGACCGGTGCTCAGCGGGTCGCTCCGGCTTTCCGACGGTTTTCTTCCGGCATATCACATGAATCGTGAAAACTGGATTACGGTACTCCTTGACGGCACCGTAAAAACCGATGACATATTTCCGCTTTTGGAAACAAGCTACCGCCTTACAGAACGCCGCGGAGCGAAGAAATATCTCCGAGAAATAAATAAAAGCTGGCTTATTCCGGCAAACCCGAAATACTACGACCTTGAAAAAGCATTTTCAGAAAGTAGCTGTATAAGCTGGAAGCAAAACAGCAATATTGCCGAAGGCGACACGGTGTATATTTATATGACCGCTCCGGTTTCCGCAGTTACTTACAAGTGCCGGGCAGCCGAGGTCAATAAGCCGTATAACTATGACGACGGAAAGCTGCGAATAAAGCGCGCCATGTCGCTCAAGCTGATAAAACGGTATGAACCGGAGCTTTATACTGCGGATGTTCTTAAAAACCACGGAGTTTACGCGGTGCGAAATCAGCGCGGTATGCCCGACAGCCTGCGCCGGAAGCTTGAAGACGACGATACCCGAACATAATATTTACACAGCTTCTGCATAAAAACAAACGCATTTGCAAATAATTTTTACCGCAAGACCGTAAATTCTATTTGCTGAACTTATTGCTTAAACGCGACGCTTTTCTTATTTTAATCCGAATCATAACCACCCGTCAAACGGGTGGTTTGCACAAGGGCTAAAAGCCCATAATGCCGACCCGCGTCTCAAGGCGCGGGCTTTCTCTTTGTTCAAGCCTTAGAGTCTTTGCCTCTTTGGCTACCCCT
>CALWUZ010000138.1 GCA_944384845.1 uncultured Clostridia bacterium | reverse complement strand
AGGGGTAGCCAAAGAGGCAAAGACTCTAAGGCTTGAACAAAGAGAAAGCCCGCGCCTTGAGACGCGGGTCGGCATTATGGGCTTTTAGCCCTTGTGCAAACCACCCGTTTGACGGGTGGTTATGATTTGTTAAAGAACAAAATATTTATCGTATAAAATACATTTTGAAAGCAGCTGATTATCTTCTTATTTAATGATTTAAATCAAAATTTATGTATATGTCCCTTTCAGCTTTTGCAAGAGATCCATATATTTACGTCTATTAGGCAACTCTTTAATATAATCTACCTTTGTGTATTTAAGGATCCGTTTTATATAGGCGTCTACATATCTTAAAACTTTTTCATCTATATCTTCCGCTGTATATTCTCCGTTCTTCGTGACTTTTCTCCTAAACTTACGTTTATTACTGAGTCCGAAAAGGAAAATATTTTCCCCTATGTTGGTTTATTTTTTATCAAAATATTTACATTAGGCACGATTAAATTGTCAAAATAGTCATTTGTCATTGCATATACTATTGTTTTATGTTATCATTAAAATTAGTAATAATATTGGTGATTTATTTGTTTATACGGGATTCATCTCAACAATCCAAAAACTTTCACAAAACGAAAGGAGAGGTTTAATATGCGCTTTTGGCGTGATGACGAAAAAAAGTTCAAACAACTGATAAATATTTTGAGAGATCCCATGACTAAAGAGAAAAAAATGGAAATTCACACACACGATTTTGTAGAAATCGAGTATGTGTTATTTGGAGCTGGCGTTCAAATCATTAACAATAAAGAATATAAAGTCTGCCGAGGCGATCTGATTTTTCTGAAAAAAGGCGATTGTCATACCTACTATACAGAAAATCGTATCGAAATAATAAATGTAGTGTTTTATTATTCAGTGTTTGAAGAAATGTGTAATATTCTTCATACATACACTCCTGAAATAAATTTTCCGACCATAACGCATTTTGCTGGAAAAGATATGATATGTATTGAAGATTTGATTTTAAATGCGGAAAAAGAATTTTTGAACGAAAAAAGAGGATATTACCATATACTTAAATCAACTTTGACTACGCTTTTAATATATCTATGGAGAAATACTTCTGAGCCGCAATACAAAGCAAATTATAAGCTTACACTTATTCTGGAGTATATAGATAATAATTATTCAAGCGTAAATATTCATGATGTTGCAAATCATTTCGGTTATTCATATGACTATTTTTCTAGTATGTTTAAAAAAAGCTTCGGGATTACATTTGTCAATTATATTAATAAAAAGCGTATGAATCAAGCCGTTGAGCTACTTATCACAACAGATATGACGGTTGATGCAATCTGCGAGACGGTTGGCTTCAAGGATAAAAAACATTTTTACAATATATTTAAAAGGCATATCGGTTCCACTCCAGGTGAGCTTAGAAAAAACAATAGTACAACATCATAATATAATTTATAATTATATTAACTTATAAAAAAGACCCGAATAAAATCGGGTCTTTTTTTCTAACCAATTTATCTGATTTCTGTGTTCCAAAGCGAGCTATCAGGCTCAAGAGCATCCTCAATGCCAATAAGATATTTTTTGACTGCTGTTAAATCAGAAGCATCGATTTCTCCGTTTCCGTTGATATCCGCTGCGACTTTCAGCAAGTCACAGCCTGTTGCCAAATTCTTTTTAATACGTATGAGATCTCTCATATCTATTCTGTTATCCTTGTTGGCGTCCCCAAGATTATAAAAATCGGTACCATCAGTAACAACAGCTGCCGAGCAAATGAAAACACCGCTTAACATAGTAATCGCCGCTGCAAGAGAAATAACCGTTTTCATTAATCTGCTTTTCATAAAAAACCTTCTTTCAGAATTTTTTGATATTATGAATATATTATCCGTGCTGTATCCGGCAAATTTGGAATAATATCTTCGGCTAATACAGTTATAGGCGCGCTCGCCCAAGGGTGACAAAGGCTTGTATTCCATTTTTGCTCTTTTCCCCATGCCTCAAAGCAAGTAGTAGCTCCCTCTCTTACCATGTTATACCACGAATGTTCACCTTCTGAAACTATAAGCGAATATGCCTCCTTATATCTTCCCATCCGACATAGAGCTTTTAGCAGAAAATATGCCATATACACTCCGCAGCACATTCCGCGCTCAATTAAGTAATCAGCTATTTTTTTCTCCTTTTCCGATGAACAAATTCCGTAAAATGTCGGTATAATATTTGAATGTACCGCGCTGTGAGAGCTGCCCTTACGGTCAACATAAAGTCCTGTCTCTGTGTTGAAAAACTCATTATCAAACGCTGAACGAAGCTCCATACTTCGTTTAGAATCTTTAACACCCAAAATTTCTCTTATCTGTTCGGTCTGCATTACACAGCCTACATAAAACGCATTTATGACATTGTGACATCCCTTACCTATCGGCTGAGTAAGCGGAAAATCGTAACCATCGCGCAGATTTTCCGGCCAATCCACCAAATTCCATTTATCAATCACATCTTCAAGCAATCCGTCCGCACGCTCAAACTTGCGGAAATGTGAAATAATTCCCTCACATACCGATAGATTTTCGGCAAGATACTTTTTATCGCCAGTGTGTTTATAATAAAACAGTGATAAAATCGGAAACTGCAGAGAATAATCTGCTATTTCCTGCATAAGAGAGCCGGGAGTTACCGCCATAAGCCCTTTACAAATCCTTGCAGACTGCATCTGATTGTCTATTGCCTTTTTCAAAAGCGAGGTATTACCCGTTAATATCACCTGTGCCGAGCCTGTTATAACCATATCTCCCGAGTATTGCCCCTTTTCCCTTGTCGGGCAATCGACATATACCTCCTGAGATCCGTATTTAACGGCGTTTTTGCAAATATTCCATACCGAGTTCAAAACCTTAGAATCGGTTACCAATGTACAGTAATCATCGTCAAAGGGATAGTGCCTGACAATCGCTTCAAGAGATAATATTTCTGCGTCACCGCTCGGAATTACCGCAACATATCTGAAAGCTTTATAATCATACTGTTCATATTTACATTCGCCGTCATCCAGTGTCCAACGTTCATCGCAAAGACAGTTACAACGCATATTGTAGCGAACTTTTAAAGGGGTGTCTTCAAGCTCCTCTCCGCAAAGTATCCGCACGGTTTCACCGCTTTTTCCAAAGGCGGTTAATGACAGTGAAGCGGTAATTTCACTTCCGAAATCGTAAAAGATCCCGCCGCCCGGAAGCTTTTCGGCAAACTTCGGTTTTTTCCTGTAAACCGAAAGCGAAACTGCGGGTTCTGCGCTAAAAACATAATCAGTATTTTTAACACAGCATTTATCCCAGCTGGAAACACGTGCTCTGCTATCAAAATTCTCAGCAAAAATCGTATCATACCCGATTGTATGAGTAATTTTATAAGCGTCCGAAAGAGCATATTCCCATTCCGAGTCAGATGAAAGTATACATTTGTCATTATCGAAGAATTCCGCAACCATGCCCATACGTAGGTCACCGCTGTTATAGGCTCTGTTGATAAGTCCCTGATAATAAACATCGGCGAAAATATCATTTTCTCCCTCTTTTACATACTTTGTGACATCGTATTCATTCCAATAATAGCAAAACTGATATCCTTGGGTCGGACCCTGTCCCACAAATTCACTGTTTATATACAGTTTATAATAATCGTCCGCTGTTATGCGAAGCCGTATTCTACCGTGATCTTTAGCGATATTAAGCTTGCAACGTATGAGCATATGTATATTTTTGAGTTCGTCAGGCAACTCTGTTTTTCTTTTCTCAGATTCTTTGTGCAATAGATCAATAGGTTTAAGCTTCGCAAAACGCTTGGCGCAAATCCATTCACCGTTTTGGAAAACCATATTATCCGTTTGAATCACCCCTTTGTGTCAAAATATTTACTGCTTTTGTGAAACCGCTAAAGCTATAAACCTTTCATTATTGCTGTTTACAGCACAGTAATAATTATATGTAACGCCATTATGCCTGACAATCCACGATTTATGCGCGTGTCTGTTCTCCCAAGGATACTCAGATTTGATAAGAGGCTCACCATGCCATTTTGTCCAGTGAACAAGGTCATATGAACAAGCGAAGGTGCTGTATGCTTTTTCTCCGTAATCAAGAGCGAAGTAAATCATTATGTAAAGATTGCCCTTTTGAATAACCTGAGCATCCGCCACGATTTTGTTATTGCTGTTTCCAAGCGTACCGTCAAGTACTGCGCTGTCACCGTAACGCTGCCAATTAACCGCATCGTCTGATACTGCAAGAAAAATACGCTCCTTATATTCCGAGTCCTTGGCATTATAAGCCATAACATATTTAAAGCCTGTTATTCCGTCATTATCTTTAAAAATAAAGCTGCGAAAAAGCGCCCGTTTTTCCCCCTCCCTGCAATCAGCATCGTACGGCGACAATATCGGTTTGGGAAGTCTTCTGTAATCAGATGGATTGTTAAGTTGCTTAGTAAACGCAAGACCCATATAAAGCGGATCAGGCTCATATCCGTCGGCGTTTCCGCCTAAATAAGATACGATATACTCACCGTTTATTTTGTCGGGGACATTGCTGCCGTTCCAGTTTATATCTGGAAGCCCCAAATATCCTGCTATCTGCTTTGAATCCCATCGGTTCTCGCCGCTGCGGCTCAAAACCCTGCGCGGACATCCCCAATGTATTAAATCTTCGCTTTCGGCAATCCATGTGCTGTAACCCGACGCTGCACACTCTTTTGAAATGGTAAGGTACATCATATACCATTTACCGTCTAGGAAATACACAGAGGGAGAATCGGTATATACTTCTTCGGATTTGCATACCTTGCCGAGCTTTATCGGCGTTTTCAAATCCTCATAGACCTCTCTCATAACCGTCTCGGATACAGAGTGCGGAAAATTGTTTTCTTTAAACTGTATCATTTTTCCTCCTTATTGCGTGACATAATATCAAGAAACACAGGACCGTCTATTCCGTACGGCAGTGCTTTTTCATTAAGCTTTCCAGCAGCGGTGGTATAAACCGTAATCTTAATATGATTTTTCCCTTTTTCAAAAAGTTCTGTTTTTAATTCATAAGGTCTCCAAAGTATGGTTCCGGCTTTCTTCCCGTTTATCTCCGCCTCGCATATATTATGCAATCCGGCAAATTTAATCACCGAGAAATTGCCGGGATTATCTATGAGAACATCATATTCATATATAATTCTGTCTTCACGGCATTTATCAGCCGAAATCCGCTTTATACAGGATTTCATTTTTTCAGAACCGAAAGTGATATTCCAGTTGCCGTCAAGCGGTATTCTTGAAAGCAATTTTTCTTTTTCAGGAATTTCTGAAATACTATCTCCGAATATGAACAGCAACGAGCTGTACGCAGGAATATCTACCTTTACAGAAATATTACCGTCATTCTTATTGTATTTAACAGCCTGCTTTGTACCGTCAAGCGGATTCCAAAGTACGGGGGGCACATTCTCGCTGAAAGTGATAACATTTAAAGCCTCTCCGCCGCTTTCATTGACAATAAAATATGCCGTTATACCCTCTGTTTCACGAACGCAGCACGTAATATTTTCATCAGGTTTTTCAAGTTCTATCAGCGGCTTAACAGCCTCGCGAAAGCCTTCTATCGCTTTAAAGCAGCGAACTTCAAATCGGTATGTAAATTTACGGTAAAAATGATATTCGTCTACAAATCCGACATTGGGATGCAATAGCAGCTCCTCAAGCATCCTGTCATATTCATCACGCATACTGCTTTCGATACAAGCAGGTTTATGTCTTAAAAACGCGGTCGGTAAACCGTTGCTTGCAAGCTGATAAATCGTTTCAAAGGTTTTAAAAGGCAAATATCTTGCCGTTATCGCCAGTGCCGCAAAGCTTTCTTTTCCCGCTCTGAAACACCCGTTTATTAGTTCGGTATCCGTAAACGCCTCGTCATTAATGAGACAACAGTCGTACTGCGCTTCCTCAAGCGCGCGTACCACCTCCTGCACATCTCTGTCAAGAGCACGAACGGGTTCACGGTCAAACGGATCAGATTCTGCCTGACCAGACGCGGTGGGATAGTAGAGTGCTATACCGTTTCTGCCATTGCCAGATGATAAAAGCTGTGAAAGCCTCATAGTATAATCTGAATACATATGGTAAAAGGGAAAAGCCGGACTTTGAAAGAAAAATGACGGAGGAGCATCGTTTTTTCTGAAATCATTTACAGAATAGAAAAAAGCGTGAACCACAAACAAATTTACTCCGCGCACAAGCTGAAAGTCAGTCCAACGGCGCATATCCTGCATCGTAAAATCCCATCCGCCCTGTGCGAACGTTTCAGACATTATGCGTTCCATTCCATACTGCCGTGCCACCGACGAAACAAGCCTTTCGCTTACAGACCCAGGCATATATTCGATTCTGTCAAGACCCGCATATGAAAATTCCGAAATTGCCTTGGTAAAATCGCCCTGAGTAGCAATCTGCAAATGTAAATAATCCTCATAATGGAGATGACCTATAAGCTTCATACCGTGATTTTCACAGAAAATCCTCTGGGGTATTAAAAACGCTTCTCTGTAAAGCTTTGACACGGTTTCCTGAAAATCCACTCGTACCTCAGGAGAAATATCTTTTTCAAATTCAAAAAGATACGGCAGCTTTTCAGTTATATCATAGCCGTTTACAGCTTCAAAATACTCGGGAAGTTTATCTGTCCATACAAGTGTTCCGTCGTCGTCTCTGTCCGACCATGGAAGCTGCAAACCGTTACAAAAACCCGCTTCATCGCTGAAAAATCCGCGTATAGTACTGCCCATTTCTTTGCCAAAGCGCTTTAAATACTCCTCATGTGTTACATGCATAAACTCTGCCGTCGCCTCAGCATTCAGTAAATCGACATAATAATCATCACCGTAAGCTACCTTCCAATGTGTATAGCAAACTGCAAATACAGTGCGTTCTTCCTGCACTTCGTTTTCGTCACACTTAATCCATCCGTTAAACGATTTCTTAAAGGCGGCAACGGTATAAAGCGCTTCAGGCGCAGCGAAGCTTTCACCGGCCTTAAGCTTAAAGGCTTTAATATGCTTTCCGCAGAAATCAAAGTTCCTATTAAGCACCCTGCCGCCTGCGTAGCCTGATGGCCAGTTATTCTCGTCATAAAGCCAGAAGCGCATACCGAGGCGTTTTCCCTCGGTTACCGCAAAGCTTATACAGTCAAACCATTCCTCTGATAAATAAGGGGTTTCAAGCCCGTAACGCGCATGAATAACGCACTCGTAAACCTTTTGAGTCCGCATAAGTTCAAGCTGACGGGCAATTTCCTTTTTGTCCATCTTAGCGTTCCAGAACCAAAAAGGAACGGTTGTATACTCTTTTGACGGATTTTGAAATTTCTCATATACAGTCATTTTTAATCTCCCGAAACAAGAATGATTGTTTGTTTGACCTTCTCCGCCGACGCGACTAAATAAATTCCGGTACCCTCCGCCGCAATAACTCTCTTAAAAGTTCTGCTGCCACTCAGAGTTTCACCGCTTATAAGGTCCGCCGTCATGTATTCAGCATCCTTTGCTATCCCGAACTCATCTAAGGGAACTGTTATTTCAAATTCCGAATCATTATCGCTGTAATTTGGAACAACAATAATACCGTACCCATCGGCTGTTCTTGCATAAGCGGGAAGCGCATTCGGTTTGTCAGTATACACGGCGCAAAAATTAATTTCTCTGTGATTAAGCGGAAAATATTCAAATATTTCAGGAAAAAGTCTGCGGATTCTTACCGCCTTTTTAACGGTCTCATAAAATTCGCGGTTATCCGCTCTCTTTGACCAGTCAATCTTATTCGCGTAAAGCCATTTACAGCTATCCGTACCGGTATACGGATTATTCCACTCCTCGCCTATATACCACATAGGTATAAAAGGCGACAAAACCGAAGAGTATATTATCGCCGCCGACCTTCCTTTCGCGATATAGCTATGCGAATCGTGGCAAGATACAATTGACGAATAAAACCTAAGTTTACCGGCATTCTCGGATGCCTGACGCTGACGTGTATCAAGCCCTTTTCCCTCTTTAACGGCGGAAACCATATCCGCTTTATAACCGCTTATGAAATTAATTTCACCTTCTATAAATTTTGTACCTTCTTTTGTTGTCCAATAATCTATCGAATGTTCGTTAAAATCGAAAAAGCGCTGAGTGCCCTCCGCTATCGCTTCCCCGATAACGGCAATATATTTACCCTCTCCGTGAAGAACTCTGCGGACTCTCGAATAAAGCTCGGGACCGCAAAATTCAATACCACAGTCGGCACGGTAGCCGTCGGCGCCGGTCTCTCTGATAATATTGATAAGCCTGTCTGAGAACCAATCAAAAAGCTCGCTGTTGTTCCAGTCAAACAAGGGACCGTGGTATTCGTCAGAATAACCGCTGAACCAGTCAGGATGTTCTTTAAAAATCGGTGCTTGGGGATTTACTCCCCAAGTCACTATATCAAAAAGCACCCTGATGTTGTGCATATGCGCCGTATCGACAAAGCTTGTTACAACCTTTAAGCTCTCACCATAATCCTCCGTGCCCGTAAGCAGCGGATTAAGCGTTCCGGGACCGTAATTATAGTAATGCCGTCCGTCAAATATCGGGTTGAGCCATATACAGTTAACACCGACCTCAGCCAGATGCTCAAGCACAAATGACATACCCGAAAATTTGCCATCAGGAGAAGCGGAAGCAACATTTACCTGCTCTATTATAAGTGATTTTACCCAATCAGGACTTCTGAGCCCATTGCCCGAATCCTCAAGACTCACCTTACTGTCAGGCACATATCCGGGCAGCAGTGCGCTGTTGTCAATATAGTTTTCCGCCGTCATTTTTATCTCCGTTTTCATTATTAAAAAGTTAATTCTAGTATCGCCCCGTCAATTTTGCAGCATAGCTAAAACCTTTTCAGTTCATTACACCATTTGCCGAGCGTACCGCAGCATCGCTGTATACCGTGGTGACGCTGCCGTCCGCATCCTTATAGCTAAAGTATCCGCAGGCAACAAAATTTGTATTGGCATCAGAGTCTGAAATATTTACAAGCTCGGCTGTGAAATCCACAAAAACTCCGCCTACATTGCGGTAAACCTTCGGTCTGCACCTGGCTTTTGCAGCAGTATCTAAACTGAGTTCTGTTCCTTCAAAGCCTATAAGCGTTCCGTAATCGACTATATCATATTCCGTTCCGCCGACTGTTACCTTCCCCGTCTCAAAATCAATATTGTCAAGATAAAGTCTGGTTACAAAACGAAGCCCCTTATTATAAAAATTTCCGGAGTTTGCTCCGACCGTAGCAAAGTTAATTCCGTCGTACTTTCCTACAAATTGAGCTTCTACCTGACCCACGACATCTGCGATTTTATAATTATAATTCACACCGTCTGCGCTTTCAAGCAGTGACACAAGCTTTTTCTCCCCCTTATACATATAAGAATATGTAAGTGAGCCCGCTTTCAGCTGATAACCATCAGCAGGAGTGACCTGAACACGGAAAGGATCGCTTGCCTGCAAAACCTGATTATACGCGGTCCAGTCGCCCGCGCTTCTTCTCGGAGCAAGATTACCGTTTGCCACAGAACCTACTGTAACCCAATAGCCTCCGCTTGAAGTCGGGTCGCTTGAAATCTGATTATCTGTCGTGCATACTTTCCGCGGTATTGCGTAACCGTCCAAAACAAACCCGTCGGCAAATTCCACCGTAAAGCGCTCGCCTAAACTAAGCGCCGCCTTATCATCATTAATATCAAGTCTTAAACGGATATACCCTTGGGTTCCGCTATTGCCGACCGTAATCTGTACAGCATAAAGACTGCTTCCTCTTGCCAGAACATCTTTAACAGTTTCGCCGTTGATTTTTATATTCCTACAAACATCGTGTGAAATTTGTTTATTTACAGCAGTTGTTTGCGCAGTTATATTCTGGACTGTATTGCCAGGCAAAGAAATATCAAATGTTTTATCAAAATAAATATAGATGTCGGCATTGGAAGCTGTTTCGATTTTCACCCTGTTTGGAGTGTTTTCCGTCGCAGAAGCAGCGGCAAATGCGGACGAGTGTTCAACGCAAACGGGATTAAGCAGCGTCCCACCCAATGTAATTCCGCTTAGTACCTCAATAGTGAAATCCTTATCTGCGTCAAACCCGAATCCGTTATCCTTGGGAACAGCTATCTGCAAAACATTGCTGTTGCTTCCGGTAACCCTTACATGAACAGCGGTGTATGCGTCGCGGCTGTCCTCTGCAATACAGTCGGCAAGCGTTTTTCCGTTAAGCCTGATTTCAGAGCAAATCATCTCTGAAGCTCCGGAATATGCCTGCAAATGATTATTCCAATAATTTTCAAATCCTGTTGCAAAACCATCACTGTAAGTTATATTTATAAGCCATTGTTCAGGATTATAGGTATCGCCGTGACTTGAGCAGTACCAGCTTTGCTGCGTCTGAATTTCGACATAAGCCGCGGAAGCACCGGCGGCTGAAACATTCTTATCTGTAAATACCGGTTCAGAAATTTCGGCTATCGTGAAAAAACCGTCTTCAATGCTATATTTTATGACCGTCGGATTTATCACACGGTCAGGCATCGTCATTTGATCGCTCACCATGATTTCAAAATCATCGTCGCCGTTAAACCCAAAGCTATTGTTCTTTGGAACAGCTATTTCCAATGTGTTTTGGTTTGCTTTTACATGAACAAACGAATGACTGTCACTGCCCCCGATACATTCGTCCAAGCTCTTCCCGTTTACAAAAAGCTTTGAACAAATCCCTGCGCCATAGGTAGAATCAACCTGTAAATGTCTGTCATAATAGCTGTTTGAAAAGTTGCTATAAATATTTTTGTCAAGAGTAAGGCTTATAACCCAATTAGCGGTATTGTGACCGTTACAATACCCTGACTCAATCTCAGAAAGGACCACACCTGTAATGTTTGCGCCGTCTTCGGCTGCTTCAGGCATTAAATATTCTCCTGATTTATATACTGTGCTACCTTCCGAAAGGGTAAACGAATAGCGCGCAGGCATAAGCTCTTTTCCGTTTATTGTTATACCTGACTTTATTTGCAGTTCAAAATCTGCAGTAGTATCATATTCTATTATGAACTTGTCAGCAATAGCGGTTACACCCGAGGTGACAGCGATTCCGCCGATCAAAATTTTACTTCCGATTACGTTCAGGACATCCTCGGACGACTCAACAATACTGTCCGCAGTAAGTGTGATTACACCGTCGGAATATTCGGCGGAAACAATATTAGCTGTATTCCCTAAGTCAACAAATTTATTACTCAGCGCAACATAATCAAGCTTTTGAGGAAGAAGCGCATAACCGTTAAAGGTAAGACCATCATTAATCTCCAATGTGAAATCTGAGGCGGTATTGATACCATACGGATTATCCGCTTTCTTAATTGTGAGAATCAAATAGTCCGATGTGCTGTCAGATGTCGTCCAAACTCTTGTGGAAGCAACCTGATCGGTCGCTGCGTTGAGCGCGTCGTCAACAGATAAGCCATTTATTATGATATTTTCACGGATAAGCTGTGCAAAAGCATTATGCTCTTCACCGGCGCCTGACGCAATTTGTTGAAGATTTCGCCACCAGTAGCTGCCGTCACCAAGCTGAATTTTCTGATCTGCAGCCAGCTTGATTTCCCAGTTGTCTCCGCTCTCATAAATTATGCAAGAAGTAATATCGGCATATTTTTCCACCAGATAGACTCCAACCTCACCCGCTTCTACAGTTGCATCAAAGGAGGTAAGTGCATCAGATGCTCCTGCGGATACCATTGAGTTGTTGATCAGATCCACAATCCGATAATTGCCTGCCTCAAGCAAAGCACTGGCATACGGTATTTCAATATGTAATTTTTGTGCAGCGTTTTCGTTATTAGCAGCCACAATGACAGCCTTGCCGTCGGAATAACGCGCATAAGCCTGAATGGAACTATTTGTTGTCACCTTGCAGATATTGGATTCGCGATGATTCTGCACAGATGATTCAAAAATGCCGCTGTATGTTCTGCGTATCCGAATAAGTTTCTTTACGTTTTCATAGTATTCGCGATTGATATCAATCGTCATCCAGTTAATATTATTTCTGTAAAGCTGCTGACCGTCAGAAACTGTAACTGCGTTATTCCATTCCTCACCGATATACCATATTGGGATAAATGGTGCTAAAATCGCTCCATAGCCGATGGATACCAAATTCTTTGAACCGTATTGCTCGTTATCATGGCAGGAAATCAGCGAAGAATAAAATCTACCCTTTCCGCCCTCGCCGGCAGCAAGCAAATCTGCCGTTCCGAGGGTCGTTCCGCTCTTCACAGCGTCAACGATATTGTTTTCGGTATAAAAATCGGCGGTATTCCAGAAAACATTACCGGAAGCGTTTGTATTCGTTACAGAATGTTCCTCAAAGTCGAAGGTACCATCACGCTCTTCCGCGCATTCCGAAAACATAGCAATCTTTATTCCTTTTGCAAGCAAAGTGCCTCGTACGTCTCGAAAAAGCTGTGTTCCGCTGAACTGCGATCCGCAGTCTGCCCGGAATCCGTCTGCACCGGTTGTTTCAATAATAGAGACCATTTGCTCTTTAAACCAATTATTTAGGTCTTGATTGCTCCAATCGAACTGATACCCGCCGTAAATTTCCTCACCCGTATACCAGCCGCTATGCTCCGTGTAAAGCGGAGCGTTTTTAGCCGTACCCCAGGTGATTATATCCAAAAACACGCGGATATTGCGCTTATGAGCTTCATCTACAAAGACTTTGAGAACCTGCCAGCCCTCGGTGTAATTATACGCACCTGTAAGTTCAGGAGCTATGGTATGGGGACCGTAATTTGAATATCGGCTTGCACACGTGCCGCCGTTATCATTAATCGGCGTAAGCCAGACCCCGTTGACTCCTGCCTCCTGCAAATGATCAAGTGCTTTTATCATACCTGAAAACTTTCCGTCGGTGGACGCTGTCTCAACATTCACCTCTGTGAGTATGATAGACTCGACCCATTCAGGGGTTAGATTATCGCCGTTATCCGATTGAATCAGAGCCACATCTGCGTCATCCGCGTATGCCGGCACAAGTCCTGAATTATCAATATAATTTTCAGAAATCTGCGAGTGTGATGTATATGCAGCAGCTTCGTCTGAAGCTCTGACGAAGCCAGTAAATGCCGAATTTACCATAACTGCAGCGGCGAGAATCCCAGCCGTAAATCCGGCGGATTTGATTTTTTTCATCTTCTTCACTCCTTATATTATTACGACTTTCCCATGATTTAAGCGCTGTCATCACAGTTATGTCGGGATGCGAATAATTATTTTGCTCCTATTGCACAGTCAACATAATAGTAGTTACTTCCCGAAGTCTCCGATTTATCGGAAGCCACAGGCAAAAACATCAATTTGGTTATTTCGTTGGTGCTTTCCACATCAATATTTATTCTATAGCGCCCAGCATCAAGCGAAACAAGTGTTTGCTGTGGCTTAGGACAGCGGTGAAAAGCCGGCAAATAAACGTTTTTAATATCGCTTTCAAGAACTTTTTTATCATTTATACTAAGTTTAACGGGGTTTGTGCCGGCACAAATTAACTTAACTGTGCGAGGAGTGTCAAGTTCAAGGGTTGTACTTGCACAGTGAGTACCCGGACTTGAAAAATTGATAAAACCGCCGTTGCAGTATTTTTCTTTACCATCTATATTCCACTTTGATGCCGCCGGAAGTATAAAATCAATATTGTAATTTTTCCAGATCTGACCGTCATGCAGGCGAGTAACCGATAAACGGTATTCCGCGCACATAAGCTTATTAATTTTACCAATAAGCATAAAATCGATTGAACTCTTTTCTCCGGGACTCAGCTTTATCTCATGTTCTTTACCGTCCTTTTTGTCGCTGACAGACACTTTGAAATGCCATTCTTCATAGCTTTTGTTTTCAAACATTACAGTTACGGTATTCTCTCTGCCGGGAATTACCGAACAGAAATCGCTGCATATAATACTGACGTCAAGACTGCTACCGCTTCCCTTGGGCAAAAAGAAATTTTGCTGTTTGAAAGAATCAATATACCTGAATTTAAAACGTTCTTTGTTTTCAACCGCAAGCTTGCGGTTGACTGCAACCGTTCTTTCCGTAAGTTCAGTAATAGTCTTCGGATAATCAAATCCGCGAACTTCTGGGCTTATCATTATTTCGTCGCCCACAGATTTCGACCATGATAAGGGTATGCCCGCCGTTCCGTAGATAATTCCCAAAATCGATCCTAATGTAGCAACGGTACAATCGGTATCGTAGCCTAGGTTAACCGTTTTAAGCATTGCATCTTCAAAATCTTTACCATAAAGCAGTCCTACAATGGTAAAAGCAATATTTTGAGGAGCATCAGTAAAGTTCTTGTTGCTATATTTTTCAAGAATTTTATCCCGAATATCCTTGTATTCTACACCCTGTTTGTACCATTCAAGCGTATCATTAACTGCACTATATACACGGCATTCGGAAGGCAAATAGTCAAGAGAGCGCTCTATAAGAACTACCGGATTATTCTCTTCAAAGGCAAAACTCTCAAGCACGGCAAAAAATACCTCGCCGTACATACCTTCTCCGCCTGCATGATCCACCATTGCGTCCTGATATGCGTAATATGCAGCAATATCAGGCTCACCAGGTGATAAAGCCGCCCATAGCTCAGATCGTATCGGACTGCCCATGCAATCGGTAAACGGATTGTTATAACAGCCGCTTAAAGGGGGAACCATATTTCTCCGAATGTTAGCGAGCGCATAGCCGTATTCGTCATACGGAAAATATACATGCTCCGCCCATTCCTCGGAAAAATCGTTTGCAGTAACATACAGACCGCGCTGTTCAAGGGTATGAAGATTTAAAAGCTGAAGATCGAGGTCATCGTTCGGAAGAGGACCGTTTCCCCCGATATCCGGAATACCTGAAAGGGAAAGGCGTTCCGTTCTGCCCTCATACGGTCCTCCGAGCGTTCCGCCTATATTTTTTCCCAGCCAGCAGGCATGTATTTTATCATAAATTTTTTCATTCAGCCGCATTTAATAACTCCTAACTAGCAATGAATTTACGCTTACGTTTTTTAATCAGGATAACAGCGACCAAGATGCCGGCCGTTGCCAGAACGGCAGCGCCTGATATATACCAGACTATTCCTGTTCCTTGTTTTTCTTTATCTGTGCTGTTATCTTTTTTGTCATCAAGGCTGTCATTCTGTTGTTCAGTTGCTTCATCGCTTTTTGTTTCAGTAACTTCATACGTACCTTCGTCAGCATTTTCGTCTGAATTATTATCAGGTAACTCCGGAACACTCACGCCATATACCGAAACTTCCTCCGCTGATGCCTTTTCAACAAGATAAACGCCGATGTTTTTTATCGGAATAGAGGTTTCAAAGCCTACCAGGTCTGAAGCATTTCCAGCGGTCACGATCTCATTTGTCAAAAGATTTACAATTTTGTAATTTTCGCTTGCCGAAAGTCCAGCATCCGAATAAGGAATAGTTACCGTAAAACGGTCATTATATTCTGAAAAATTCGGAACAACTATAATCATCTTACCTGAACCGTATCTGCAGTATGCGGTAAGCCCCAGTATATGATCCGTTTTTACTTCACATATATTGCTGTCGCGATGATTCTCAGGAAAATACTCAAAAATATCTGAATATGTCCTGCGTATTCTAATCAAAGCCTTAACACGCTCATAATAATCTCTGTTTTCTTCAAGTAAAGTCCAGTTTATTCCTGTCGAATAAATCCAGCCTTTAGTACTTGTATATGAATTATTCCATTCCTCTCCGATAAACCAAACGGGAATAAAGGGAGAAAGTATTGACGCATAACCCATTGTAACCAAATTACCGTCCGCAACATAATTCTGCGAATCGTGACAGGAAACAAGCGCCGAATAAAATCTTCTCTCGCCAGAAGTACCCTTTTCCTGTTCCGCCTTTGTCCCTATTCCTGTTCCGTTTTTTACCGAATCTACAATATTAAACATTTCGGTATAAAAGCTGCCTGTTTTCCATATATTACCAGTTTCAAGGTTTACAGAGTGCTCTTCAAAATCAAATATTCCCAAATTATCATCTGTAACAGATTCGCCTATAATTGCTATTTTTTTGCCCTCTGCCAATAAATCGCTGCGAAGCCTCTTATAAAGCTCGGCACCGCAATAATCTATACCGCAGTCCGCGCGGAAACCATCGACTCCGGTATCGCGTACAATACGCTTCATCTGATTAAGAAACCAATTAAAAAATTTTTCGTTTTCCCAGTTAAACAAAGGTCCACCGTAGCTTTCGGAAAATCCATTATACCAATCGGGGTGTTCGGAATAAAGATTGCTCAAAGAGTTTGAGCCCCATGTAACAATATCAAAAAACACGCGAATATTCCGTTTATGCGCCTCATCCACAAATTTTTTGACTACACGCCAGCCCTCCTCATAATCGAGAGTCCCCGTGAGATATGTGCTTACTGTATGGGGACCGTAATTTAAATAATGCTTTCCGTCATATATAGGATCAAGCCAAATTCCGTTTACACCCATCTCCTGTAAATGATCAAGAACGTATGTCATTCCAGAAAACTTACCGTTTGGCGACGCCTTCGCAACATTGACCTCTTCAACAATCAAGGTTTTTACCCAATCGGGACTCATTAGCGCTCCGTTTCCTGACGGTTCTAATTTCACCTTGTCGTCAGTAACATACTCAGGCATAAGGTCCGAATTATCTATATAGCCTTTAGGTATATCAGCGGCTGAGACAGCTCCCGTACAGGACAGCAAAATAGCAACTGTTAAAATCAGCGATATAACAGCATGTTTCGTCATATGTCCGTATCCTTTCTTATCCGACCGCGGCAGTCTTACCGACTGCCGTGTAACATATAAAAAATTATTTCTGAATCTCATTAATTGCTTTTTTAAGGAGAGGCTCGTAGGTGTCAAGCAATGTTGCAACGGGCGTGTTGTCAGTTGAAAGTTCTTTCCAGAACTCATACGAAACATCAGGATACCATGACGGCAGGCTCAAATCGACAAGCACTCCGGCATTTTCGGAAAGATCGCGCGTAATTTTAAGCTGTTCATCATTGAGATTTCTTTCAAGCGGAGTACGATTTCCGTAATCCTTTGCTTCTTCCTCGGCAATTATTTTCAAAAACGCGGTCGCACCGTCTATATTATCGCAGTCGGCACCGATTCCGTAGAAAATGCCATAAGAGCTTGAATAATACTCACTATCTTTTGTAGGCTTCGGAAGCGGAGCTACATCTATTTCATCTGTCATGCCCTCGCAGAAATTCTGTATAAAACCGATAACACCCGATGCCATTGCAACCTTGCCTTTTTTAAAGTTTAGACCTGCATATGTCAAATCCGGATTCCAGCACTTATATTTGTGAATCATATCCGAAGTCAGCTGGAGCGCATCAATAACCTCCGAAGACTTCCATGTAATTTCCATAGAACCATCATTGTTCTGCTTAACAAAACCCGTGGGCTGCGAACGGACAAGCATATTAAGGTCAAGAGTCGAAAAGCCCCATACGCCTTCCGAGGTCATTTCCTGTGCGACCTTAAGGAAGTTATCCCATGTCCAATCGTCATCCTTATAGTATTCCATAGGAGTTTTCACGCCCCAGGTTTCAAAAAGGGTTTTATTATACCAGATAACCTGACTCCATACGC
>CALWUZ010000137.1 GCA_944384845.1 uncultured Clostridia bacterium | reverse complement strand
GCCGTGGGCGGTGCGGTTGCCTCTGCGATCATCCTCATTAAAAAGAAAAAGGATGATGATAATGAGTAACCGAAAAAAGATGGTAGTGAAGCGGAGCCGTTGCAGCCGCGCTTGCAAGGATGCAGGCAGAGCAAACGAGTCTTTTTTTGGAGAGGAGGAGCAGCGGCGAGATCGAGCTTTTCGCCATAAGGCGGAAACGAGCGTTTCAAAGCTTGCGACGACGAAATGATGAAAAAGGTGTATATCTGTTCTCCGCTTGGCGGCGATGTTGCGCATAACCTTGAACAAATCAGACGATACACCCGATTTGCATTAATGTGCGGTACGGCTCCGGTCGTACCGCATTTCTATGCGCTTTGCCTTGATGATAACAAGTCTAATGAACGGGAAATCGGTATGGCGGCCGGATTGTCGCTTTTGTGGTTCTGCGATGAGCTATGGGTGTTTGGTAACACCGTAACAGAGGGAATGAAAAGCGAAATCCAATTTTGCAAAAATCTTAATATCCGAATTAAGTCAATCCGGGAAAAAGAAATCAGAAAAGTGTTGGGAGGAAATGCCAAATGAAAATAAAGCCCTTAAAAGTCTTTCTCTTTTTTGCGGTATTGCTATTATTTATGACGGCGTTCGCTGTACCTGCCTTTGCCGCGGTAGATGTTGCAACCGCCATTGAACAGACATGGGCGCAGGCAGAGTCACAGATTAAAACCGTAGTCAACAATGTAGTGTTCCCCGTGGTGGATATGATTCTGGCAATCCTGTTTTTTATAAAACTCGGTACGGCGTATTTTGATTACCGCAAGCATGGTCAGTTTGAATTTACCGCACCGGCAATTCTCTTTGCCTGCCTTATTTTTACGCTGACGGCGCCGCTGTATATCTGGACAATTTTATAATCATCAGAAAGAAAGGGATAAAAAATGGACTTTTGTAAGTTTAATATTCAACTAAAGCCGCATGAAACAGCGCTTGAACTCTTTGCTTCCGATTGGGAAACAGCCAAACAAAGCGAAGCCTACAAAAAACTGATTGCAGATACCTCTCCCCAACAATTGCGTATCGTAGAGCACAAATATTACTACAATCCGGACCTTGATGAGCATCCCATCCAAGAAGCAACTCCGGAAGAATTGGAACGGCTCACAAAGACCGCTGCTGCTCCGATACTGCTAAAATCCGGAATCTCCACTCGCTTTCAATTTATGGGTGATGAAAGCATCCTTGCTCCTTTGCGGGATAAAATTGAAGCGGACTACGCCGCAAGCCTTGCCGAATGGAAAACAGCATATGAGCAAAGCCGTGATGCTTTTCTGGAAAAGCTGGAAGATGTATGCGCTGTCCGGACGGCGTATACCAACCTGACAGACTGCGGTCATTGTTATCCTCACGAATATATGAAAGCGTTAGCCGAAGAAGAACATCCGCTTTGGATCATATCGGAGTTTTATAAAATGAATGGGTATTTTAAAATTGAGCCGGAGGCAGAAAAAAGCCTGACTTCTGTGTTTAACAGTCGGGATTGCCTCGACAGGTATGGCAAGATCAATCCAAAAACCGAAGGCGTTACCGATCATGCGGTGCTGATGGCATTGCTGGACAGAACGCTCGACCGGGAATATCAAGGCTATACCGAAAAATGGGACGCCTTGGATTTTGACGGGCTTTGCAGTAAAGCCGTTGAAATCTACAGTATGCGGCAACTGCATCATACCCTGCGTTTTGATAAAAACTTCTATGCTCCGGAAAAGCTGGATGTCATGGCGCATCTTGCCGAGCCGATGTTAAACTGTGAATTTCCGCTCGTAGCCGCGAGAGAGCTTTATGTGATGACGCTCGATGAGATAAACCATATCCTGCCGCAGATGTACCCTGATATTACGCCAAAGCCAAATATTTGGGATATGCCGGAAAAGGAACCGACCTCATTTACTGTCAAGCAAGGCAAAGAGGCGGAATATCAGGCATTCAAAGAAGAAAACGTGTCGGATTTTTATGCGGCCGGTATCTTTCGGTTCGCCGAGCGTTGGGGCGGCATGATGGAACAGGAACTCGGTGACGGTTTTACAGTGGCTGAGTCTGCCGTTAAAACAGAACACAAAGCCTACACGGATGGTATTACCGGATATATGTACGGTCGGGCAGTCAACATCTTAAGTGACTTTTGGGAACACGGCGAAGATCTGCGGCAATGGCACAATCACAAATATGACTATGAGGGCAACGGCGTTATCAACCCTGCTGTTTTGAAAATACAGGATGCGGAAGACGACTCGCCGGATATCTCTCCGAAAATGCAATTATAAGGCAGCAAGCTCGGAAGCGGAGGTGATGACCTATTTTCGACTGGTTAGGTAATATTTTTTCCGGTATCGGCGATGCAATAAGTGGTGTGTTCAATACTCTCGGAGAGCAAATCTCCAACACTGTCTGGAACACTATGCTGAAATGGATGTACGAAACCATATATAACGCCGTAGCCGATTTTTTCAGCATGATGGGAAATATGGGTGCGGATATCTTTGACCTTGACTGGGTCAAAGCAACTATCTATCTGTTCACCCTGTTCGGCTGGGCGCTTTTTACAGCAGGCGTTGTAGTGGCGGTTTTCGATACAGCTATCGAGTATCAAAACGGCAGAGCGAATATCAAGTCAACGGCTGTCAATATCCTGAAAGGCTTCTTCGCCTGCTCGCTTATCGGAGTTCTGCCGGTGGAGCTGTACAAGTTCTGCATCAGTCTCCAGAATACTTTTTCTCACGACTTGTCACGGCTCTTTGCGGGCTCGCAGTCCATTGACCTCGCAGGGCAAAGCACCTCCGTACTGGTGGGAAGTTTTGCAGTCGGTGCACAAATCAGCTTTAATCTGTTTAACATCCTTGCCCTTATTGCTTTTGCCTACTGCGTAATAAAGATATTTTTCGCCAATATCAAACGCGGCGGTATTCTGCTGATACAAATGGCGGTCGGAGCGCTGTATATGTTCTCGGTGCCGAGAGGCTATGCGGACGGCTTCAATCAATGGATGAAACAAATCGCTGCTTTGTGTCTGACCGCTTTCCTGCAGACCTCTCTGCTGTTTCTCGGTCTGCTGACCTTCCCCGGCAATATGCTTTTAGGTCTCGGCATTATGCTTGCCGCCAATGAGGTACCGAGAATTGCACAGCAATTCGGCTTGGATTCAAGCGTTCGGGTCAATATGATGTCTGTTGTTCACGCAACTACGACAGCGGTTAATCTTACCCGAAGCGTAGCAAGAGCCGCAGGCAAATGACAGGAGGTTTCCATAAAATACTATGAAGAAGCGAGCCGCTTTTTACAGGAAAACGGCTCTGACGCATTCAAAATCATCGCCGCATACGAGGACGCGGCAGACATTCCGTATGAAAATCAATATGCACAGTGGTACGGCGATTACGGTATCTTTGAGTCGTCTCGCAATAAAGATATAACCTATGAAAAGCTGCTTGCAAGATACAATGCCGGACTTAAATATCTCGGAATTATCAAGAATCAGACCGCTGCGGTATGCCGGAATTTTTTATCCGATCAGTTGGCAGAGCATATCCGGGGTGAGCTTGAAAAGCACAACGCCGACGCTGAATACCGTCCCGTATCCGTAATGGCAAAAATAAGCACTCCGGAACTGACAAGAGAAATGCTTGAAGTGGATCGGGACATAGAGGTAGACTGCGACACCGGTCAGCAGATCACCTGTTATCTTGAAACATGGTTTAATGTGGATGAAAAGTTCGGGACAGACACGGCGGAGGATGATGAAAAATGGCTGAATCTCTATGCCAAATACGATCCGTTTGCCGATACACTCCGGCTGGAATTCACGGTCACGTCCGCAAATTCCTATGAGGAAGGCGAATACACGCCGACCGATGCGGAGGCACAGCTCATAAAGGGAATGATTACGGAGAAAATCCGTGAGGAACACGGTCAGACGTCGCAGGAATTCTGCCTTGATGTAAACGACATAAAGCTCGGAGGAATTACACAATGACGCAATATATCTATCCGCAGAATCTCAAAGCCGCAGCCAACCTGTGGCTTTGGAGCCTGCGGGACTTTTGTATTTTAAGCATTGCCGCCCTTGTATCTGTCTTGATATTGGTACAGCTGCGCTTTTTTATTCCGGCGGCGGTCACCTTATGTTTCAGCTTTTTAACCATCCGTATGGATGATACCACCGTGCTGGATTTTATGAAATACGCCGTGCGGTATTTTATATCCACACAGCAGTATTTCGAGTGGCAATAATCGGAAACAATTTAAGATTTCTTCGTGTTGCCGCTTGACAATATTTCGGTTGCCCGATATAATAAGTATAGATAATGCGAATGCTGAACACACTAAAGGACAGAAAATGCTCATATGAATTCTGAAATACTTGTGGAGGGGGCGGCGAAGATGAATATTAATGAGATTCTTAAAGAAAAAGGCATGACAAAATACCGCCTCGCCGTACTCAGCGGCGTGCCGCATGCCACACTGAATAATATTTGCAGCGGACAGGCGAAGATTGAAAAATGCTCTGCCGAAACATTGTATAAGCTGGCACAGGTTCTCGGTGTAACGATCGAGGATTTGATAACCGACGCTGTGAAAGGAGCTGATACCGTGCCGAAACCCATACCATTTGAGCTTTTCAAAAGCAATGTATGCCATAGAGTAAAGGACTGCGGCGACATTCCGTTTATTGTGGAAACTTTAAAATCCGATGAAATACGCAGTTATTATAACCAAAAGCAGTATCCGCAGGCCTTCTATCTGCTGGCTATGGTGGATTATCTCAGCCGGGAAAATGATCTGCCGCTGTGCAACGCTTACAGCGATATACGAAATCAAAAGCTCGCAAAGCCCATCTATCCGCAAAGCGTGATCGCTATGGCGAAGGTTATAGAGGACGATTCCGTGATAGCCGAAAGCCTCGATAATGCTATCCCCGAATTTAAGCATTTTAATATTGCCGAAAATGAGGTGCGTTATGTCATTTAACGAAACCGCTTTCACAAAGGAAAACCTTGACTTTTATCTGCGGGAGCTTGCCAAGACCTTCCGTAAGCTGAACGGCAAATCCATGCCTGCCGAAATTATACTTATCGGCGGCGCCTCGGTGCTGATCAATTACGGATTTCGGGATACTACCTACGATATGGACGCCATTATTTTGTCCTCCTCGGCTATGAAGCAGGCAATTAATCAGGTGGGCGATAAGTTTAATTTACCGAATGGATGGCTGAATACGGATTTTATGAAAACATCCTCTTATACTCCGAAACTGACGGAGCACTCGGAGTATTATAAGACTTTTTCCAATCTTCTTGAGGTTCGTACCGTAACGGGCGAATATATGGTTGCTATGAAGCTGATGGCGGGCAGAAAATATAAAAATGATTTGTCGGATGTAGTTGGAATATTGAAATCACATTGGGACAAAGGTACACCGCTGACGCTGGAGCAGATCAAAAAGGCGGTCACAGAACTGTACGGAGATTGGTCGGCATTGCCGCAGGCGTCGGCAGCATTTATCGAACAGACGTTGGAAAAGGAAAACTACGGAACGGCTTTTGAGGAAACGAAAAAAATTGAGACAGAAAACAAGGCAACGCTGCAATCATTTGAAGCGAACTATCCGGGCGTACTGTCAGAGGAAAATCTTGATGAGATACTTCGCCGTGCCGCAGAGAAAATGTCCGAAGTAAACGAAGAAGAAACCGAAGAACCATTGGATTCTCCTACGCAAACCATGTAAAATTAATATAGCATATGCAAGGCGTCGCAGAAAATGCGGCGCCTTGATTTTTTGGAGGTGATCGAATTTGAAAACAAACAACAACCGGAAAAAGAAAAAAGGACGGTCGGTGCAGGATTTGATCGGCATCAGAACCTTTAGCAAATACGGACTGATTATCGGTAAAGACGAGCTTTTGTTTTATCTCGTATCCCCCACCAACATCTCGGTGCTGTCACATACCAATATTGAAATCAAAATCCGGCATTTGATGATGGTGCTGTCGACAATTCCGGACATCGAAATCGCCTGTACCGACTCATCAGAATGCTTTGACGATAACAAAGCCTATCTGCAAGACAGGCTGGAAAAGGAAACAAACCCAAAAGTCCGGAAACTGCTTAAAAAAGATATGGAATTTCTTGACCAAATCCAAGTTGAGATGGCGACTGCAAGACAGTTTTTGTTTGTGGTGCGATGCAGGAACCGAAAGCAAGAGCAGGTGTTCCAGAAAGCCAACCGTGTAGAAAAAACAATCTCTGAACAAGGCTTTGAGATCAGAAGAATGTGCAAGGCAGAAATCAAGCGC
>CALWUZ010000136.1 GCA_944384845.1 uncultured Clostridia bacterium | reverse complement strand
GGATAAAGAAGTGGAAAATATTTCGGTCTACGCCCGCGTATCACCTGAGAATAAAATCCGTATCGTTAAGGCATGGCAGCGCAAGGGGCAGGTTGTCTCTATGACCGGAGACGGAGTAAATGACGCTCCCGCCCTTAAAGCCGCCGATATAGGCTGCGCTATGGGCATTACCGGCACGGATGTCGCCAAAGGCGCCGCGGATATGACCCTTACTGACGATAATTTTGCCACTATTGTAGACGCCGTCCGTGAGGGACGCGGCATCTACGCCAATATCCGCAAGGTGGTAGGCTTCCTGCTGGGCACTAATATCGGTGAGGTCATCACGGTATTCGCCGCAATGCTGCTGTGGCATAAAACGCCGCTGCTTTCCATGCAGCTTTTGTGGATCAACCTTGTCACCGACTCCCTGCCCGCTATTGCGCTGGGTATGGAAGCGGTGGAAGCCGATGTTATGGACCGCAGACCCAAGCCCAAGGACGAGGGCATCTTCGCTCATGGTCTGGGGCTTAGGGTGGTGCTCCAGGGGCTGATGTTCGCCGTTCTCACCTTAATCGGGTTTGTGGCAGGCGAAAACGTTACCGGAACTCTGGCAGGCGGTCAGACTATGGCTTTCCTTATTCTTTCCATGTCCCAGATAGTCCAGGCGTACAATATGCGTTCTGAGCATTCCCTGTTCAAAATCGGACCTTTCTCCAACCACAGACTGAACTGGGCGGCGCTGGCGTCTATCGTGCTGGTCTCCCTGGTGCTGTTTACTCCGGTTGGTATTGCCTTCGGTCTTGTCATACTGCCCTGGAAACTGTATCTGCTTGGTCTGGTACTTATACTTGTACCGCTTATTGTAATGGAAATATCCAAGGCCTGCGGTTTGATTAAGCATCAGCACTAAACCGCGGCAGTGATCCACATTTCCCGTTTCTGCTTTATGGAATAACGCGCAACTCTATAAATCTTAATGCCGCTGAAAAGCTGTGCGACTTCACAGAGCAAACCGTTAATATATAAAAGCACCGCCCGTATCCGAAAGCCAGGATACGGGCGGTGCTTTATATGCGTTTGTTTTTACAGAATAAACAGAGTTCATCGCAATATCAATCGCTGAAAAATTCCTTGACCTTATCTGTAAAGCTTTTTCTTTTCTTATAGTTTTTATCATCGGTAACGCTTTCAAATTCACGGAGCTTATCCTTCTGAGCCTTTGACAGCTCCTTGGGGACCTCTACGGTAATTTTAACATACTCGTCGCCCCTGCCGGAATAATTAAGCCGCTGTATTCCCTTGCCGCGCAGCTTGAACTCATCACCCGGCTGAGTGCCTTCGTGAACGGTAAACTTCACCTTGCCGTCAAGAGTAGGCACCACTATCTCGCAGCCGAGTGCCGCCTGCGTAAAGGTAATCGGAATTTCGCAGTAAACATCGTAGCCTTTGCGTTCAAAGATCGGATGAGGGCGCACGTTTACGTTTATGCGCAGATCACCCGACGGACCGCCGTTGGTTCCGGCGTCTCCTCCGCCGCGCAGATTTATAACCTGACCGTCGTCTATTCCGGCGGGAATATTCACCGACTGCTCAACCGTATGGCGTATTCGTCCCTTTCCGGCGCAGACATGGCATGGATTATCTATAATTTTACCGCTCCCATGGCAGTTATCGCACACCTTCTGGGTCTGCATAACCCCGAACGGAGTGCGCTGCGTCGAAGCGATATGTCCGGTGCCGTGGCAGACCGGGCAGGTTTTCGGACTTGTTCCTTTCTGCGCGCCGCTGCCGTCGCATTCCCTGCAGTTGTCTATCTTAGTAACCTTGATTGTCTTCTTGCAGCCCTTGGCGGCTTCCTCAAAGGAAAGGTTTACCGCAGCTGCGGTATCGTTGCCGCGTCTCGGAGCGTTAGGATTAGAGCTTCTTCCGCCGCCGAAGCCGCCGAAAAATGAATTAAAAATATCTCCCAAATCACCGAAATCACCCGTAAAACCGCCGCCGAAGCCGCCCGAACCGCCGGCTCCGAAATTCGGATCAACACCAGCATGACCGAACTGGTCATAGCGCGCGCGCTTTTCCTTATCCGAAAGCACCTCGTACGCTTCATTTACTTCCTTGAACTTTTTTTCGGCTTCCTTATCGCCGGGGTTTAGATCGGGATGATATTTTTTTGCCGCTTTCCGGTATGCTTTTTTAAGGTCGTCTTCGGATACGGACTTGTCAACGCCCAATACCTCGTAATAATCTCTTTTATCGTCAGCCAAAGCAATTTCTCCCACTATATGTTAATAAGCTGAATCTCCGGTTTTAAAACCGGAGCGGCACGCCGCGGAACCGCCCGCACCGCGCCGCCGGACAGGGCTTTAAGGATATTTTCCCCTCCGGTAAAGCCCGCGGCAGACCGCAGCCGCACGGCAATGCGTCCGCTTCTATTCCCTCAGGGCTTAACAGGCTCATTCCGGCTTTATTCAAGCCGGAATGAGAAATTTTTACTGCTTGTTATTGTTATCATCAACGTCTGTATAGTCAGCCTCATAAACATTTGGATCGCTGTTCGGCGCGGCACCGCCGTCAGGCTGAGCACCGGCGCCGCCCTGCGGATTAGCCGCCTTATATACCTTCTCGCTTACCGCAAAAAGCTCCTTCTGCAGATCCTCCTGCTTTGCCTTGATGGCGTCAATATCCTCGCCCTTGAGCGCTTCCTTGAGCGCCTCCTTTGCGGAATCTATTTTAGCCTTTTCATCAGCCGAAAGCTTATCGCCGAACTCGTTTACGGTTTTTTCAGTCTGATAAATCATCTGGTCGGCGTTGTTGCGGACGTCCACCGTCTCGCGGCGCTTTTTATCCTCCGCGGCATACTGCTCGGCTTCCTTGACCGCTTTATCTATATCCTCCTTAGACATATTGGTATTGGAGGTAATGGTAATATTATTTTCCTTGCCGGTGCCGAGGTCCTTAGCCGAAACATGGACAATGCCTTTGGCGTCAATATCAAAGGTGACCTCTATCTGGGGGATTCCGCGGGGAGCCGGAGCTATGCCGTCAAGATGGAAGACTCCGAGCGTCTTGTTGTCTCTCGCAAATTCACGCTCGCCCTGGAGGACATGCACCTCAACCGAGGTCTGACCGTCGGCGGCGGTTGAGAAAATCTGGCTCTTCTTCGCCGGAATGGTGGTGTTGCGCTCAATCACCTTGGTGGAAACGCCGCCCATAGTCTCTATTCCGAGTGAAAGAGGAGTAACATCAAGCAGCAGAAGACCTTTTACGTCGCCGCCTAAAACGCCCGCCTGAAGCGCCGCGCCGATAGCAACGCACTCGTCCGGATTTATGCCCTTAAACGGCTCTGTACCCATAAAGCTTTTAACAGCTTCCTGAACTGCGGGTATTCTTGAAGAACCGCCGACCATAAGAACTTTATTTATATCGCTCTTGTTAAGTCCCGAATCGGAAAGCGCCTGGCGTACCGGTCCCATTGTAGCGTCCACAAGGTCAGAGGTGAGCTCGTTGAACTTTGCTCTTGTAAGGGTAGTCTCAAAATGCTTCGGACCGGTGGAATCAGCCGTGATAAACGGAAGATTTATATCGGTGGTTGACATTCCGGAAAGGTCGATTTTGGCTTTCTCTGCGGCTTCCTTAATACGCTGCATAGCCATTTTATCACCCGAAAGGTCAATACCCTGCTCAGCCTTGAAGGTACTCACAATATAATCCATAATGCGCTTGTCGAAATCGTCGCCGCCAAGACGGTTGTTGCCCGCAGTAGCGAGAACCTCCTGCACGCCGTCGCCCATTTCAATGATGGAAACATCAAAGGTGCCGCCGCCGAGGTCATAAACCATGACCTTCTGGTCGTCTTCCTTATCAATGCTGTAAGCCAGTGCGGCCGCGGTAGGCTCGTTTATTATACGCTTTACCTCAAGACCGGCTATTTTTCCGGCGTCCTTTGTCGCCTGGCGCTGAGCGTCGGTAAAATAGGCGGGAACGGTAATAACCGCCTCTGTCACGGTCTGACCGAGATATGCCTCTGCGTCAGCCTTTAATTTCTGAAGAATAATTGCGGAAATTTCCTGAGGAGTATATTTCTTTCCATCTATTTCCACGGTGTGAGATGTACCCATCTCGCGCTTGATTGAGCTTATGGTACGGTCCGGATTGGTAATCGCCTGACGCTTTGCGACCTGACCTACCATTCTCTCGCCGGTCTTTGAAAAAGCCACTACCGACGGAGTAGTTCTTCCGCCCTCGGCGTTAGCGATTACGACCGGCTCGCCGCCCTCCATAACCGCCACGCATGAATTTGTTGTTCCCAAGTCTATACCTATGATTTTTCCCATAATAAATTCCTCCCGAATATGTTTGTTATTTTTTTAATTTGCCACCTTGACCATAGCGGTGCGTATTACCGTATCGCCTGTCTTGTAGCCCTTTTGTAAAACCTCGGCTATTACGTTCTCGCCAAAATTCTCGTCCTCAACGTGCATAACCGCCTCGTGAAAATTAGGATCAAACGTATCGCCGGGCTTTGCTATCTCAACAATGCCGAGACCGTCCGCCAGCCCTTCAAACTGCTTTACAATCATTTCTATGCCTTTAAGATATTCCGGGCTGTCCTTATCGGCCGACTTCGCTCTTCCGATATTATCAATTATCGGCAGAAGCTGTTTTATTATTCCCGCCCTTGCATATTCGGCGACGCCCGCCTTTTCGCGTTCGGTGCGTTTTTTGTAATTATCAAATTCCGCCGCCGTTCTGAGCAGTATATCGTTCGTTTTTTCAAGCTCGGCGCGCAGCTTCTCAAGCTCCGCCTCCTTTTTGGACTTTTTCTCCTTTTTTGCGGATTTTTCAGCTGTCTTTGCCTGCTCCGCGTCGGGCTTCGGCTCCTCAGCGGAAACGCTTTCCTCCGTCTCAGTATCGGTTTTTTTGGTTTCCTCTGCCACTCGTCTCATTCCTCCATATCCTTTTGCGCCTCGGAAATTAAATCCGAAAGCCTCAAAGCTGTATATTCAACGACCGGTATTATCCGCTCGTATGAAATCCTGTCCGGTCCTATAACTCCCACGGCGCCGCCGTATCTGCCCCTGCCGCTGAATTTTGCCGCCGTGACAGTTACGGACTTCAGGTCATTATACCCCGTCTCGCTGCCGAATATAACGCCCGCGCCGCCTTTAATGCCGCTTAAAAGCTCAGCCGCCGGCTCGC
>CALWUZ010000135.1 GCA_944384845.1 uncultured Clostridia bacterium | reverse complement strand
CGAGGCGGAACTTACTTTCAGTTGAAAACTTACTTTTCAGTTAAATCCGCACTATATACAAACAGCGATTAAGCTGAGTGTAAACTTCAATAAAAAATAAATTTGTAGCAAGAGATTTTAAGAATCAGGAAACTTGAATTTCTTGATTTTAATACCTTGCACCGAGGTGGCGTTACCTGAATCATACGCGTCTGCCAGTTCCGCCATACCCGCATATTAAATTTTTGACCTCAATTTTTACACGGCGAGGACATCCGAGGTGGAACTGACTTTTTATTTTGACCCACAAATATAAAAACGCATTTCTGCGGTTTTACCAAATTATATGCAGACGCCGGCATCAAAAGCTAATGCTTGACCGATTTTGCTACACTTATTTATTATACATGTTTTTGTCTGAATGTCAATATTTTTAATTTGTTCTCTTAATAAGCGGAGCAAAAAAATTTTTAAAAGATAAAAAACGTATTGAAATTTTATGTAAACTGTAATATACTGTTTTAGTATCAAGCTCTGGGGGAAGAATAATGTCTAAAAAAATTTCATCCGTTTTTTTGTGTCTGTGTCTTTTTTTGCTGAGCTCCTGTGCGAAGGCTCCCGAACGTCTCAGCGTGGATAAGGGAGATGAGCCTTCGAGCAGCGAGGCTCCGGCGCCCGCAGTATATAAAAATCCGCTTACCGGCATATCGGGAATATCGGCTGACAAGGCGGACGACCGTCCCGTCGCAATAATGATAAACAACATATCCGTAGCCCAGTCGGTGCAGACAGGCATAGGCGACGCCGATATTGTTTATGAGACCGAGGTTGAGGGCGGAATAACCCGTTTAATGGCGGTTTATCAGGACGTAACAAAAACCGAGAAGATCGGAAGCATCCGCTCGGCCAGGTACCCGTATGTTGATCTTGCGCTGGGGCATGACGCGATTTTCCTGCACCGCGGTCAGGATGAGCTGTACTGCGGCCCGCATCTTAACGATATTGACGATATAGATATATCGGAAAGCAATTATGCAACAAGGATAAGCAACGGTCTGTCGACCGAGCACACGCTTTATACATACACGCAGAAGCTTTGGGGCGGACTTGTAAGCGACGGCTACGAAACCGAGCGCGGCAGCAGCGACCCGTGGGTCACCTTTGCTGAGGAGGACAGTCCTGTAGCTTTAGGTAACGCCGCGAATACCGTAAGTGTGCCCTTTTCGTCAAGCTATGAGACCGTTTTCAAATATGACGCTGCCGGCGGCACTTATACAAGATACTCCGGCAGCACTGTAAGGAAGGATTATTATAGCGGAAAAACGGAAAGCTTCAAAAATGTTTTTGTGCTGCTGACAACAATCAAAAACTATTCCGACGGTTATCACAGGCAGGTCCTTCTTGAGTCGGGAGACGGATATTATTGTGTAAACGGAACCTATACCCCAATAAAATGGAGTAAGGGAGCGGCAAAAAATAATTTTGAATTTACAAACACCGATGGTACTCCGCTTACTGTAAATCCGGGAAACAGCTGGGTCTGTATTGCGGATAAGAGTACGTCGCAGCCGTCTTTTGAATAATTCTGAACGGAATTAAAAAGACCGGTTTTAAGCTTCAGGGCAGATGAGCTTAAAACCGGTTTTTTATTTTCTGGGTATAGAATATTTTTTTATTTAATGCTATAATCGGTTTGACAGTACAGCCGATTGAAAAGGAGAAGACCGGGGTATGGTTGATATAAGGCAGGAAACGGAAAAGGATTACGCGGAAATTTACAATGTGGTTAAAAGAGCTTTTGAGACTGCGGAGCACAGCGACGGAAACGAGCAAGAATTAGTCTCGGCGCTCAGAAAAGGCGGCGGATATATTCCGGAGCTGTCACTTGCGGCGGTCAGGGACGGAAAAATTGTCGGCTATATTATGTTTACAAAAATAAAAATAGGAGGATATGAGGAGCTGGCATTGGCGCCGCTTGCGGTGCTGCCTGAATATCAGAGGCAGGGAATAGGCGCAGGTCTTATAAATTACGCTCATAAAACGGCGGAGCGGCTGGGTTATCATTACTCTGTTGTTCTGGGAAGTGAAAATTATTATCCGAAATTCGGGTATCTGCCCGCTTCGCGATACGGTATAAAAGCGCCCTTTGACGTTCCCGACAAGAATTTTATGGCTGTAAGGCTGAATGATTCCAAAGTGGATATAAAAGGCACTGTAAGGTATGCGGAGGAATTCGGAATATGATTTCAGTTGAATACAGAGGATTCGGTAAAGGCGATTGTTCTTAAATTTAATTATTAAAGGAGAGATGAAAATGCAGCATAAATGCAGGGTTGAGGTTATTGATAAAAAGCTGTATAGAGACTATCAGGAGAAGTATCTGGCAGATCCTGAATCCGGAGTATGCCCCTTTTACGAAATCGGTCAGGTTTTTGTGTTTGAAAGATACGGCAAAAGGGACGATTTCTGGACTGAGGGCAACGGAGCGCACTGCGCAGAGGCGTGGGATTGTATCAGCAGATATATTTATACCGCGCTTCAGGGCGGTTCGATAATGAGAAACTGGACTAACAGCGAAAAAATGATGATTGCCTGCTGCAATGACGGAACCAGGCCCGTGATATTTAAAATAGAGCGGATTGATTACAAGGTGCTTTATATAAAAGATTTTATACCGAATAAAAAGGATATCGCCGCAAGGCTTAAAGCACTGGAGGATGTTATTGATGTGAATTTTACGGAGAGTTTTGCGGAGGTAATCGTTGAAAAGGATATAGACAATCAGAAAATTGAAAACGCTTTATTGCATTACGAAATAATTAAAATAGATTAGCGTTTTTTTGCCAACCATCCAAGGCAGCAGGCAGTGAAAAAGACGCTGCTTCGGCGCGAGTGCCAAGTTTTGACAAAGAAAAAGCCCCGAACGCGAATTGCGTGCCGAGACTCCCGAATGTCAATAGGCAGAAAAAAGATCCCGCTATTTTTTGCTGTCGGACTTGTATCTGCAAAAGGTGGGCAGAGACAGCGAACCATCGCAAGGACGTTTACAACCGAGCAGGCGAGCCGAGCGTGACCTTTTGCGGAAAGGGGAAGCAAGGGAGCGGGTGGATGGTTTATTTTCTGCCGCAGGTAAAAAAATAAGCCGGAGCAAAGCGGACTTTGCTCCGACGTGGTGCCGGTGGTGGGACTCGAACCCACACGCCATTGCTGACAACGGATTTTGAGTCCGTCTCGTCTGCCAATTCCAACACACCGGCAGAATCAATAAATATTTTTTTCATTATACAATAAACATATTATAAAATCAAGAACAAATTACTTCAGGCTTTTATTTAATGTACGTGCCGCCGCCGCCCGATTCTGAAGGAAGCGGCGGCTCACAAGACTAAAACACGGAATAAACAGGGTCTTACATTTTAAGCATTTCGTCAACGTTAAGAATAAAGACGGTGGCTCCGCCGACCGATACCTCCTCCGGGAGACTGTAATTTGTAAGTCCGGCGCCGAAAGCGGCGTCGGGCTTTTTTACCTGATTGCGCACGGTGCAGAATTTTTTCAGAATATCCACCGCCCGCTGGACCTCGGAATCCTTTGTTCCGATAAGCAGCGTGGTGTTTCCGACCAGCAAAAAGCCGCCTGTTGTGGAAAGCTTGGTTACAAAAAATCCCTCTCTTATCAGAGCAGAGGATACGCTCTGACTGTCGTCATTGCACACTATTGCGAGTATAAGTTTCATTTGACTGCCTCCTGTTCTAACATTTTTTTGCTTTGACTTTATAGGAACGAATCTATCAGCCTGCGGCTTCTTGAATCAATTGCGCGAATGTCGGAAATTTCATAGCGGTTATCGTTTACGTCCCTTAGCTGCACCCTGGTTCCGTATAAAAGCTTTATACCGTGGATAATATTGCGGATTTCTATCACAACCCCGCCGCAGTCGGTCTGCGCCCAGATCCGCAAAACTCCGTATTTTTCCCTGCAGTCCGCAATTTTGGTAATCTTCGGAATAAGATAGTATTCCTTCAGGCACTGCTCAATAACTTGGCGTTCCTTTTCGGGCAGGGTACGCAGATCGCGGATTATGGCACGCTCTGTTCCTTCTTCGTCAAGCAGGGTTATGTATTTTTCGAGTCCGGACAGCGGAAACAGGCGGCGCGGCTCAAGATTTTCAAATTTCCTGCCGTCAAAAAGCTCCATATCCACCAATGTGAGGTCCTTTCTGACAAAGCGCGCCATATCGTTATCAATATATAAACGTGACATTATTCAAACCTCTCTTCCTCTTTGCTTTTACGCAGCTGATCCGACATGGTCTGAATCTGTATAAGCTTATAATATTTACCCTTGAGTGCCATGAGTTCCTCGGGAGAGCCCATTTCCGTAATCTCGCCCTTATCCACAACTATTATCTTGTTGGCTTTGCGCAGGGTAGAAAGACGGTGGGCTATCATAATGGTTGTTCTTCCGCGGATCAGCCTTTCAATCGCCGCCTGAATCAGGCTTTCGGTTTCGGAGTCAACCGACGCCGTCGCCTCGTCAAAGAAAAGTATGCTCGGATTTTTAAGCACTGCACGGGCGATAGAAAGTCTCTGGCGTTCGCCGCCTGAAAGCCCGGTTCCGCGCTCGCCCAGCACTGTGTCGTACGCGTCGGGCAGACGCGCTATAAACTCGTGCGCGTTGGCTACCTCCGCCGCGTTGATGACGCTTTCCACCGTCGCGCCGGCGCTTCCGTAGGCGATATTGTTGTATATCGAATCGTGGAACATCATCGGCTCCTGCTGAACATAGCCTATTTCGGAACGGTAAAACTCCATGTCTATATCGCGGATATTTATCCCGTCTACCAGTATTTCGCCGTCATAATTATCGTAATACCGCATAAGAAGATTGATCAGAGTAGACTTTCCTGCGCCCGTGGTACCCACTATGCCTACAATATCGCCCGGCTCTATTACTATATTAACGTTGTTAAGCGTCTTTTTAGACCGGTCGAATGAAAAATTGACATTGCGGAACTCGATTTTGCCCTCCAGCCTGTCCGGATGTTTGCCCGCGCCGAAATCGGATTCCGGTTCAGCGTCTATAATATCCAGAATACGCTCTGCGGAATTAAGCGCGCTTTGATAGGAATCGTTTAGATTGGCAAAAAAGTTTACCGGTCCGTAAAACATAGAGGTATATGACAGAAATGATACTAAAAGACCTGCTGTAATAATCCCGCTGCCTTCTATAACAAGATTTCCGCCTATTCCCCAGATTATAACCGAGCCGCAGCTCACCGCAAAGCTGACTATATTCGGGAAAAGAGTGGTTATTCTCGATGCCCTTATATCGGTTTTAAGCCATTTGTCATTATAGTGCTTAAAATTATCATAGCTTCTTTTTTCATTGGCAAAGGCCTTTATCACGCGGATTCCGGGAATGTTATCGGTAAGTATTGAGGTCACCGCTGACCAGCGCCGCCAGATTCTGCGGTAATACGGCGCTATCTTTTTGCCGAAAATGCGCGCACCTATAACTACAAACGGCACCGGGATCAGAGACAGCAGCGTAAGCTGCCAGTTCATTGCAAACATTATGATTATAATGCCTATCAGCAGAAAGAACTGGACAACCACCTCCTGCGTTATACGCAGCATAAAGGACTGAATATTTGAGGTATCGCTGCTTATTCGGTTTATTACCGAGCCGGTCGAGGTACGGTCGTAAAAGCGCATAGGCAGCCTCTGTGCCTTGTCGTAAACGTCGTTCCTTAAATCGGCAACGATTTTATCTCCGCTTATTCTCAGCAGGTAAGAGCGCACCGCCCCTATTCCGTACTGTATAAAATAAGTCAAAAGCAGCGTCAGCACGCAGCCTGTGAGCATAGACTTATTAGCCGACGGCAGCACATCGTCAACCAGCAGCTTTGTCATATAAGGCGGCAGGAGTGAAACCGCCGTAGTTATAACGGACAGGAAAAGACAGAAAAAGAGCATTTTCTTATAAGGCAGCACATAGCCTATCAGCTTTTTTACAATCTTATCCTTGGATTGGCAGTTCATACAGGGCGCCCCCGGTCGGATAAGGTTTCTGCCGCACTGCGGGCAGACGCAGAACTGCTTTTCAAAGGAAGCGTCCATTATACGCATTTCATCGTCAATGCTGTTCCCCTGTGCTATATTCTGGATAAAAAACGCTGCCGAATCGTACAAAGACGCCACCTTATAGGAAAAGCGCAGAAAGTTGACATGCTCCTTTGAAAAATCGACAAACTCTCCGCCGCCCGAATCCATGGAAAATATCAGTACCGCGTTTCCGTAATACCGCTTTACAAACGCCCTTTTGACCCTGTCGTAGGTATGTATTCTCACGCCGTTCTCAAATGTATCGTCAAAGCCGTATATGCGCTTATCCGTAACGGCGAGAAACGTACCGCCGTATCTGCTTTTTATGGTAAGGTCGCCGTATACGATGAATTTTAAGTCTTCATCAGCCGGAATATGCTTTTCAAGTCTTTCGCGGTCTGACTCGGACAGTTTTTTATTCGCGGCAAACTGTTTGCCGCGGAACGGCTGATTGACCGCGTATGCCTCGTCTGTGCGGAGACCGCTTTCCGCGGCGCCGTTCCGTTCGCGGCGGCAGTCTTCGCGGTGCCCCGCTTTTTCGGAAGAATCTTTTGTCGGGCTCTGTTTTACATTATTCATAATAAAACCTTCCGTCTCGCTCGCCTTCAAGGCGCGGATGTATTTTTCAGAAAGATTTGTTCTTCGGAAATTTTCTTTAAAATCCCGATGGCTTTCGCAAGATTTTCCTATATTTTATGAAGCTGTCTGCACCGGTACCCCTTCTTTCCGGCTTAGCCGCTTTTTTATTTAATTTTTTATTTATACTTGCCGTATACTATACCACAATATTAAAAAAAGTCAACGTTTTTTTAATATTTTATACGCCAAAAAATCAGTGAGGGTTTTGACAAAAACGTAAAAATATGCTATTCTATTATTTACCGTTCAAAACCTGAAGCATTCGATAACAGCTTACCGCAAGGAGGGTAGGAATGAAGGATATTTTAAAGTACATACGCCCTTTTTTCGGATATATAGCTCTTACGCTTTTCATTAAATTCATAGCCTCCATTATGGAGCTTATCATTCCGTCGCTGCTCGCCTCGATAATCGACGATATAGTACCTACCGGCGACAGAAGAAAAATCTTTCTGTGGGGCGGGATGATGGCGCTGTGCGCCGCGGCAGCGCTGCTCGGCAATATAATAGCAAACCGCATGGCGGCAAAATCCGCCGGCAGCATAACGGAAAAAATCCGCCATGACCTATTCAGCAAAATAACATACCTTTCGGCGCGCCAGCTTGACGGCTTTACCGTACCGTCGTCGGTTTCAAGGCTTACCACCGACACATATAATCTAAATCAGCTTTTCGCACGCATGCAGCGGATTGGAGTAAGGGGACCCATACTTCTTATAGGCGGTATTATCATAACTCTTATTATGGACGTCGGTCTTACGCTGGTGCTGGTCGCCACGCTGCCTGTGATAGCGCTGCTGGTTTATATTGTCACCAAAAAAAGTGTTCCGCTTTATACCGGGCAGCAGGGAATACTCGACAGGATGGTGCGGGTTGTCCAGGAAAATATTACGGGGGCGCGCGTTATAAAAGCCCTTTCCAAAACGGATTACGAAAGAAAGAGATACGACAGGGTAAACAACGACCTCGCCGACGCCGAACAGCACGTCGGCAATATAATGGCGGTTACCAATCCGGGCTCTACGCTTATACTGAATCTGGGGCTTACCATGGTGGTCTTAGTCGGAGCGTTCCGGTTAAACTCGGGTCTTACGACGCCCGGCGTAATAATCGCGTTTTTAAATTATTTCACTATAATACTCAACGCTATGCTCGGAATAACCCGCATTTTTGTCATGTGCTCTAAGGGAGAGGCCTCGGCAAAGCGCGTCGCCGAAGTGCTTAAAGCTCCCGAAGATCTGACTGTGCTGCCCTATATCAAGCCCGAAGAAACCGCGCACATCGTTTTTGACCGGGTAAGCTTTTCCTACGAAAAGGTAAAAGACAATCTTACCGATTTAAGCTTTTCCCTGAAGCGGGGGCAGACGCTCGGAATAATAGGCGCGACCGGGAGCGGAAAAAGTACGGTTATAAATCTTTTAATGCGCTTTTACGATGCCGACAGCGGCAGAATACTGATTGACGGCGCGGATATCCGCACTATACCTAAGCGGGAGCTTATGAAAAAATTCGGCGTTGTTTTTCAGAACGACTTTCTTTTCGCAGATTCGGTGGGCGAAAACATACGTTATTTCCGCGATATTCCGCAGGAAAGCCTTGAAAAAGCGGCAGAGACCGCACAGGCGGCGGAATTTATCCGGTCGGTAGGAGGAATGCAGTATCAGGTTTCCGCACGCGGCAATAATCTCAGCGGCGGGCAGAAACAGCGCCTGCTTATAGCGCGCGCACTTGCCGGAAATCCGGAAATACTTATACTTGACGACGCCTCGTCCGCTCTGGATTACAGAACCGATGCGGTTCTCCGCCGCGAGCTGGCGCGGCATCATTCGGGTGCCACTTCGGTTATAGTGGCGCAGCGCGTCAGTTCGATAAAAGGCGCGGATCTCATAATTGTGCTGGAGGGCGGAAAAATGATAGGGAGCGGCACACATACCGAGCTTCTTAGCAGCTGCGCGGTTTACAGAGAAATCGCCGAAAGTCAGATGGGAACCGCCGGGGAGGCGGGAAGCGATGCCTGAGCCAAAAAAACGCAGGAAAAAATATCTGCTCGGCAGGCTTTGGAAGTATTTAAGCCGCCATATGCCGCTTATTGCCGCCGCGCTGGTCTCAATGCTTTCGGGCAATCTGCTTGCGCTTTTCGGACCGAAGCTTTCGGGGAATGCCATCGACGCTATGGGTACTAAAGCCGGAGAAGCCGGTTTTAAAAAGGTTTTTTATTACGTCGCCCTGATGGCTTTGTTCTATATTTTATCCGGAATACTTTCCTATCTGCTCTCGCTTATTATGATACGCCTGAGCCGGCAGGTTATTTACCGTATGCGCAGGGACGTGTTCGACAAGCTTTCGGTTCTGCCGGTAAGCTTTTTTGACAAATACCAGACCGGTGATATTATAAGCGTTATTTCTTATGATATAGACACGGTGAACCAATCCTTTTCAAACGATCTTCTGCAGGTTCTTCAGAGCGGCGTAATAGTAATTTTTTCCCTTGTTATGATGCTCTCCATAGCGCCTGCGCTCGTGCTGGTTTTTGCCGTGACGATACCTGTTTCGGTCGTATTTACGAAATACATCACCACCCGCGTTCGGCCGCTTTTCAGAAACCGCTCAAAAAAGATCGGCGAGCTTAACGGCTTTGTCGAGGAAATGATAGGCGGACAGAAAACTACAAAGGCCTACGGGCGGGAGGAGCAGGTAATATCCCGCTTTGACCTAAAAAACAGAGAGGCGGTTGAAGCCTACAATAAAGCAGAATATTACGGCACTCTTACCGGTCCCTCGGTTAACTTTATCAACAATATGTCGCTTGTATTAGTCAGTGTTTTCGGTGCGCTGATGTACCTTAACGGCAGTATCGGGCTCGGAAACATATCCTCATTTGTGCAGTACTCGCGCAAATTTTCGGGACCTATAAACGAGATTGCCAACATTATAGGAGAGCTTCAGTCCGCCTTCGCGGCTGCGGAAAGGGTTTTCAGGCTTATTGACGAGCTTCCCGAAAAGCCCGATGCTGAAAATGCGAAGGTGCTCGAAAACGTTTACGGAGACGTACTGGTAAAAAACATCTCCTTCGGCTATATAAAGGATAAGACCGTAATTCATAATTTCAGCATGCACGCGGACAAGGGAAGCCTTGTGGCTATAGTCGGACCCACCGGCGCGGGTAAAACCACTTTAATTAACCTGCTTATGCGGTTTTACGATGCAGACAGCGGTGCTGTATATGTTGACGGGAACAATATATACAACGTCACCCGCAGCAGTCTGAGGGGCGCCTACTCAATGGTGCTTCAGGATACCTGGCTGTTTTACGGTACAATATTCGAAAATATAGCCTACGGCAGGGAAAACGCCACGGAGGAGGAAGTGATTAAGGCAGCAAAGGCGGCGAAAATACACGATTATATCGTAAGCCTGCCTGACGGATACCGAACGATTCTAAGCGATAACGGAATAAACATATCAAAGGGACAGAAGCAGCTGCTGACCATAGCGCGCGCTATGCTGCTTGACTGTAAAATGCTTATTTTGGATGAAGCCACCTCAAATGTGGATACGCGCACCGAGCAGCAGATACAGGCGGCGATGCGCGAGCTTATGCGGGATAAAACCTGCTTTGTTATAGCGCACAGGCTTTCCACTATTAAAAACGCGGATAATATTCTTGTTATCCGCGGGGGAGATATTGAAGAACAGGGAACGCATGAAGAGCTTATGGCAAAAGGCGGCTTTTATTCAAAGCTTTATTACGCACAGTTTGAAACCTATTAAACAGGAAAATTTTTGAGTTAATTAAAACCGGCGGCAAAGCGACCGGTTTTAATTTTATCTATTATTAAGGCTTGTGATAAATCAGCAGGCTTTGCCGCCGTCAATTCAGCGTCCAGCCCTGACTCTCGGTTTGCAGTCTTACCATGCGGGCATAAATGCCGTTTTGCTCAATAAGCCCCTTCGGAGTACCCTGTTCGGCGGCGAGTCCGCCGTCAAGAACCACTATTTTATCCGCCCCCTCGACTGTACGCATACGGTGAGCTATTACGAGAACTGTCCTGCCATTGATGAGCCGTGACAGAGCGGTCTGAATAAACGTTTCGTTTTCCGCGTCAATCGAGGCGGAAAAGTATCTTATAAGCGGTTTTTCAAGGACATTTGGGTGGTATTGGCGGGAATAGGGTGCAGTCCGGAAATCTTTGTTTTCTAAGCGAACGGTATCCCCGAACAAGAGCGTGTCGACTTTTTAGACACGCTCAGACCGGCTTTAAGCCGACCTTTTGTCTTATCGGGCTATACCAACGCTGCCCCGAGCTTTTCACACTCCGCCGACGCCTCATCGTCCGGAGCCTCATTGCAGATTACGCTGCCGCAGGCAAAAACCGCCCCGTCGCTTGCGCATGCTTCCTCCCAATTTCTCATCCATTCTCCGTCTCCCCAGCCATAGGAGCCGAACAGCGCGATTTTTTTATTCTTCAGCTTCGGCTCGCAGGAGGCGAACATAGGAGCGAACTCATTTTCCTCCAGCTCCTCAACTCCCATAGACGGGCAGCCGAAAGCGACTGCGTCAAAATTGTCCATCATAGAGCTGTCAAATTCCGTGCAGTTCAGCAAAACTGCGTTACCTCCCTTTTCCTTAGCGCCCTTAAGCACTGAATTTGCCATTGATTCAGTGTTACCGGTGCCGCTCCAGTAAACGATTGCTACTTTACTCATAATTCATCAGACCTTTCCGTATTTTTTATAATCAACCGACGACCGTAAGCCGTTCGATAGACTTGCCCTTTTCCAGCTGACAGCAGTACACCTGGGTGCATTTCTCGTATTTTGCAAAAAGCCTTTTAGCCTCTTCCTCGTCCCCGTAAACCTTCCAGCAGCCGGTGCATTTGCACTTTTCGGCCTTGTTTTCAATAAACCCGATTACATCCTCCGGCGGATAGCCTAAAAACAGACCGATTTCATGCGGAAAACCGTTCTCCTCCCTTAAGCGCTTTATAAGCCGCGAAACACAGCCGCCGGTGCATTCTGGATGATAACCGAGGCTTTCAAGAATTTTTCCCGCCTTAATTCCGCTTAAATCGCTTTTAAGCCTTGAGGGACGGCATACATAAACCAGAACCCGGCCTTCACGGCGGCGCAGCGGTATTACACAAAGACCCTTCCTGCGGAGCAGCCGGTTGAAAAATCGTATGCTTCGCATTATTTCGCTGTAATCCGAAAAAGGACAGCTGAAAATATTCCCGGTTTTGATTCCGGCAAGCGTAGGGGAGCAGTAACGGACAAGCAGCTCTTCAGACACCGCGCTTTCCTCCATTATGCTATATGCTCCTCTAAAATGCTTTTAAGCGCGCAAATTGAGCTGGAATGCGCCCGTGCAATCTTTATGTTCTGACTTTTCGCCTCGTTAAGCGCGCATTTAATCATCTTATGCGAAACGGTGCCGGTAAACAGCACAAGCAAATCAGGATTTCCGAAATTTTTAAGCCCGCTCGCCATTTTCGGATATATTTTGGCTTTGCATTTATATTCGCTGCACAAATCCTTATATCTTCGGATCATACATTCATTTCCTCCGATAATTACTATACTCATACAAATTCTCCTTAATTTGGTTAGCACAAGCTAACTTATGGTGTGAAATAATAAGCCCTACAGGCTTATTATTTCAATTGCTTTTTTATATTCTCAATAAAATATTTTCCACCCGGAAGCAAGCCGTGTTGAACAGATTATTTATTGGAGTTACCCTATGCTAACTAAATTTTATATGATTTCTTTCCGATTGTCAACATATTTTTTAATTTTTTCAATTTTTAACGAATTGTAAAGCCTCTTTAACCATTGACTTCGCAAACATCTTTTGGGTTTGTCTGTAAAAAAATAAACAATCCTTTGGATTCAGATATTCAAGGGATTGTTTGTCAACAGGCAACAAAAATATGACATCGTAAAATTCGGATATGAACAGAGACTTGAATCCGCAAAAAGCCGGCAGCGACAGCAAACCGCCGCGGGGACGCTTGCAGGCAGGTCAGCCAAGCGTGACCTTTTGCGGAAAGGAGACACAGAGGAATATCATTAACACGAAGCTCTCCATTTACGAGTTCATACCCGTAAGCAGCTCGGCAGCAGTTGAATTCGCCGGATTCCATTCGTTTCTGATAACTCCACCGCATATTTTCTGAAATTGTTTCCGATTCTTTCTGTGCAGCCATGCCGGGGAAGGTCAGGATCATTTCAAGATCAAGGGTTTCCGTGTCGATGCCTTGCTCTTCGAAGTAAACGCTGACGCCTATTTCTTTTAACATTCGTACCACAGTCAGCAGCTCTGTGGTGTTTCGAGCGAAGCGTGAGATGGACTTGGTAATGATGCGATCTATTTTTCGTTTTTTACAGTCATAGATTAGCCGGTTGAAATCGTCACGCTTTTTCATCTCCATTCCGGTGATGCCTTCATCAACATAAATGTCTGCCAGCACATATTCGGAATGCGCTGCCGTATAGTCGGTGTAATACCTGACCTGTGCGGCGAAGGAAAGAAGCTGATCATCGGAATTGCTGGATACGCGGATATACGGAGCCAGCCGGATGAGCTTTTCTTCCTTTTTGGGGATGGTTAGTTCAGTGATGGTTTTCATTATGGTTTTTCCTTTCCGCAGACGGTTTGTCCGCTTATATTACCGCTTATCCTTGCGGCAACACGAAGGATACCACAAGAGTTCGCATACATCCAGCGACTATGGCGAAAATTAAGAGACAAGACATATCTTTTTCTGCGGATCGTAATGCTCCGCTGTGTGGCGGAGGATACGGTTATATTCTTCCTCGGTAATCAGCTGCATGGACAGCAGAAGGCGAAGCATATTGATGCTGTAGCAGAGAGAAGATTTCTGAACAGCGGTGTTTTCTTTTTCAGTCATTTGCTGCACCTCCGAATCCAAGGCTGACCGCCATTGCGGTTTCGACACGTTCCATATCCTCTTTGGAAATCTGTCCGAGATAATCAGACAGGCGTGTTTTATCAATCGTGCGAACCTGTTCCAAAAGCAGCGTAGATTCGCTCTCTAAAAAATCACAGTCAACGATGACGTGGGTAGGCTGTGATTTTTTCTTCTGTATCGAAGTGAGCGGTATCACAATCGTTGTGGGGCTGAACCGGTTTCCTATGTCGTTTTGCAGAATCAGAACAGGGCGCATACCGTCCTGTTCGCTCCCGATGACGGGAGATAAATCGGCGTAGTAGATTTCGCCGCGCTTTATATTTTTCATTCCTGTATACCTCCGAGTGGTTTAAGTAAAAGCACAGGGGCAAAGGTCAGACCTCGCCCCTTGTGCTGTAAAATCGTTTTGCGTTTGCATGATCATATTTGTTCTCAACTTCCGTGATCAACGGCGCTCATACAAACAACCGATAGCTGCTCGGTTCCCCAGGAATTTCACCTCCGCGTGGTTCTCACCCGGCCGCCCTCTTTGGTTGCGACGGATCGCGGCTCTTTCATGCCGTTTCACGCTCGACTTTTGACTGGACGGGGTGTTGGCTTTCCGCAGCCTGTCATGGCGATTCATGCGGTGCTGCCGCATTATCTGTTTTCAAAGAGAAACAGACCGCTTGTCCCTTTCGGAACAGCAGACGGAAAGTATTTGCTGACGGACTTATTCTTTTGTCAAGGAACGATCCGTCTTCCTGAAAGAACAGAAGGCGGAGAGAAATAATTTCTTTTTTCTCGCTTGTATAGGGTAAGAAGTCCGTCTTTTTACAACCCCTCTGACAAAAGTTTTTTCAGTGATTTCAAAATGCGCTGCTTCTTCCGGCTTATCATCTGCTGCGAAATCCCTACCTGTACGGCATATTCCTGCTCTGTCAGTCCGTCATAAAACAGCGCTTGTACTAACTCATTGTCTGCATCTGACAAAACAGAAAGAGCTTTCAGCAGTGCGTCAATTTCCATTATCTTGAGGACTGTATTATCAGGAATATTTTCTGTGTCGATAAATTCCTTGAAATTCTCGTACGCGCCTTCCTCGCCGCCGATGAGCCCGCTCATCTGAATTTCGTGGGCAAAAAAACTGGTGTCATTGTTTTCAATGCCCCATCCGGTCCTGCGGTAGGCGTGATATACATCATGTGTGACCTCGACTTCTTCATTCCTGTGGGTGACAGTGTTATAAACCATAAGGGTATATTTTTTGTTTTCATGGATTGCCATTTGCCTTTCCTCCGTAATTTCGAGATTTTGATGGGTGAATCAAAATCTCGGATTACGGATATCTGGCTATGGCGCTCTGCCAAAAGACTGTATACATAAAAATCCTTTCCGCAGCGGCTCAGCCGAGGAAAGGACTTGTTATCATCGTACAAAGCGGATGCGAAGGCACAAAAAAAGCACCGTAAAAGCAGAATCACAGACAGGGGTTATCCTGTCGGATTCCGGCTTTGTACGGTGCTAAGGCAGTCACGATCTTGAGATCGGC
>CALWUZ010000134.1 GCA_944384845.1 uncultured Clostridia bacterium | reverse complement strand
ATATATGCTATTTTGCCGATTGCATAAACGGATTACCGAGGAAAATTCTCGGATACCGCACCCCAGAAGAGCTGTTTGAGCAGGAATTAGATAAAATTTACGCCGCCTAATGTCGCGCCACTTTGGATTTCCTCCGTTCGGGGCTACGCCCCTCTCTTCGTAAATCCAAAGTCCTCTACCATTGCTTCAATGTTATTTTAATTTTGTTTCAACTTGCTATTGCAATTTGCGTTTTATTTAATTTCAAAAAGCCGTATTAAATATTACCTTTTAATAATAACTTTTTTTAAAAGCGCAGCCGTATGTCAACATCTTCTTTAAATACTTTTCCTTCCCATTCCATCGGCAAAACAGGAAAAACAAATAAATATTTACTCCTCTAAAACAAGCACGCCGTACGGCTCAACTTTTATATCGCCGTCATATTTATTGCCTGTAAGTATATCGCAAAGCGGTTTATCGTTGCGGTAAATACCGCCGTTTCCGCATATATCAACCAGTATAACGCCCTTTTTGTTTTCACCCTTACGGTCGGTAACCATTATTGAATTGCCCTCGGTACGGTTGCATGGGATTTCCGCTTTCTTACAGGCGTAGGTTATGAGCTTACGCATATCGTCATAATCGGGCAGAGTACCAAGTATTATAACCGTACCCTTGCCGACCTTATATTGCTGTAAAATGCTTAATCCCTCTATATATTTACTGCCAAATTTCACGTTGGCAATATCTGCGTTATTATCGGGTTTGAACAGCTCGTAATACATATTACCGCCGAATTCCGTGCCGTCGCTCCATTCGCTTTTCACACGCTTTTCAGCATCTGGCACAAAGCAGTTCAAATAGGCAGGCGTTAGGCTTTCAAGCATACCGTGCAGTCTATCCGTATATTTGGTGCCGTCTGCGGTGCGTATATCGGTCATAGGACCTGTTACCCATACGCCGCCGTTTTTAATCCATTCGGCTATACGCTCGGGCAATCCGTACTCGTCAAGTATAGGCATAAGCGGCGAGAATATAAGCTTATATTTATCTATATCAGCTCCCGCGTCTATAACGTCGGGGCGCAGGCCGCTGTCTATCATCGGTTTATAGAAATAATTTTTAAGCTCTCTGTCATATACAAATCCCTCAACAATGGGCTGGTTTGCATAAAGCTTGTCATTTAGTGCGGTAAAGTGCAGTGCCGCTTTTGTATCTACCTTTGTGCCTGTCACAAAGGCAGACGCCTTTTTAAAATCCTCCGCCGCTTTTGTAACTTCCGCTATATTATACTGCGGTCTGCCGCTGCTTTCCAAAACTGAGCCGTGCATAAGCTCGTGTCCTGCCCAGTGGGTGCGCCACAGCCAGTACATATTAGCCTCGCCGCCAAGCGCTATCGGCATCCAGGTATTTACATAGCAAAATCCGTCAGGCTTAATACTTCCGGGCATTGCAGTGGAGCCGTTCCAGCAGGTAGCGGTTTCGGTATTCCAGAACGGCGTATCCTTTAAGCAGCGTAAGTAATCCATCCACAGCCCTGTTTCCCAAAGGTTACCGGGAACATTATAATGATTGAACTGTATAACATCCAGCGGACGGTGCAATTCGCGGTAATTCATACGGTTGACCGGCATTTGATCCGTACCTATCGGAGCTTTTACATATTTCTTTAAAATTGCCGCCTGGCGGGCCACAAATGCAATCTGATTATCGCCGTCAAAATTCATATACTCCATCAGGTAATGCGGGTTAAACCAGCCGATTCGCGGCGTGTCAATCTCATCAAAGCTTGCATATGCCTGACTGAAAAGATTTAAATTCCAGCGGCTGTTCAGCTCCTCAATTGTGCCGTATTTCTTCTTTAAATAGCGGCGGAACTGATTGTCGCAATGGCGGCAATGGCAGCTTTGCAGATAAATTTCATTATCAATCTGCCAACCGACGATATTCTCATCATCGCCAAATTCCTGTGCAAGCTTTTTTACAATTCTGTCGCAGTGTGCAAGATATGTCGGATTATTTGAGCAGGCGTCCCGTCTGCCGCCGTGCGCATACTGATGACCGCAGGCATCCTCCCGCAGCATTGTAGGGTCAAGCGAGCTAAGCCATTTCGGCGGAACAGCGGTGGGTGTGCCCATAATCACACGAATACCTGCTTCACCCAGCTTATCCACAACCTTATGCAGCCAGTCAAAGTTGAAAACGCCCTCCTCCGGCTCCATTTTCTTCCACGCAAACTCGCCGATACGCGCAACGCTTATGCCTAACTCTTTCATTTTGGCAATATCGTAATCCATTTCGCTTTCCGGCCAATCCTCCGGATAATAGGCAACGCCTATAAACGGCTTTTTAAGTTCTTTCATCGATGACACATCCTTAATGATTTATAGTTATAAATATATTATGTACTCAAATGACACATAATATTTTCTTGGTCTTATGCTTCCAATCAAAACTCTTGAGCAGTACAATTTTACACTCTCTTGAAAACAAAAATATTACTTACATAATCTTTATTACATTCGTATACACCGCTTATATTCCTCAGAAATTCGCTTCTGTACTCTTTGACGGTGCTCTCATTCTGATAAACATAGTTTAAGTACATAAAGATATATGCCTGCACTCCAGCCTAACATGGTGGGCGTTTCGTATTCTGCTGCGGTGGAAACTCCGCCCGTAACAACATTATACTTTTCCCAAAGTGTTCCTGTTTTTTCAAAGTTACTTTCAACAAGCGAAGCATATTTACCTGCGATACGAAGGGCATCGCTTTTGTAGCCGTAATTCAAAAGACCTTTTATTACAATATACTGAAGACAGCCCCAACCGTTCGGATAATCCCATTGCAGATTCCTGCTATCGTTCCTTTTCTCAGATCCGGCGGTTCCGTAAAGCATTTCTATTTTCGGCAAGCAGGCAACGGTTTTTTCTGCCTGTTCATTTGTTGCAAGACCGAATGCCAAAGGGTAAAACGAAGCAGCGGAAAAGAAGTCGGATATTTTCTGCCTTTTAAAATCATAATCATAAAAGGCGCTGTTATCCTCACTCCACATCAGACTATTCATCAAAAGCTTTCTTTTTTCAGCGCGCGCAAGCCAAACGCCACTTTTACCGTTTTTAAGAACCTCTGAAAAATACTCCATATTCTTTTCCATACCGTAAAGCAGGGAATTTAAGTCAAGCGCGTTAAATTCGTGCGCCCTCATATCAAAACGGCTCGTACAGTCCCAGCCGCTTTCGCAAAATGACATAAGACATTTTGAATACTCCTCAATATCAGCCTCGTTAGGCTTATCCAGTCCGCATCGCTTGCACAGATATTCTGCCGCACCCCGACCGAAACCGTCCTTTCCGTCGCAGTAATACCTGTTAAGTCCCGATTCCGTCATACGGTTTTCACACCAAAAGGTATATTCCTTTTCAGCGGCAGAATACATACGGTCAAGCCACTCGGCATCACCCGTAACCTCAAATATATCGCGTACCGCCTGTGAAAAAAACGGCGGCTGTGAACGGTTAAGATAAAATGTTCTGTTTCCATTCGGCATTTTGCCGTATTTCTCTATCAGATACGCCATATTTTCCGTATTACAGATTGCCTGTTCAATTTTTCCGGATAATATAAGACCGATATTGGTAAAATAGGTGTCCCAATAATACATTTCCTGAAATGTGCCTTCAATACACGGAACAGTATACGGCTCAGGCAGACCGATAAGACTCCCCTCGTCATCGGGGTTGTAACGGATGGTATCCTTGAAATTCTTTGCTATAAATTCACTTACTGCTGACATAACAATCTCCTGTCTATACGGTAATTTCAATCTCGTTTACGCTGTTCGCAAGCATAACGTCGGGCAACCTGTAAAAACCGTTATAACTGTTTTGATTTGGAGCGGATTTTGCAACCTCCTCGCCGTTAACGGTAAGCCTTTCGTCGCCTGTGCGCTTAACGGTTATATTCAAGCGCTTGCCCTGATACAAAAGTGAAAGCGACATTTCGTTCCAGCTGTCCGGCATCGTGGGATCGATATCCACACCGCCTATAAAAGGCTCAACTCCGCCCATCCACTCGTAAGCGCCCCTTACGCACATAGCTACACTGCCTGTTAAAAAGCTTAACATTGCCCTGTGCTTAAAGGAAGGAAGCTCCTGCCAGCAGTTGACAATCGCATAAGGCGCGGTAAGCGCGGCATAGGTCGGGTGCTTTTCCTGATAGCAGGGAAGCATCCACTTCATAACGTCAAACAGTTCATCGCCCCTGCCCGCCCTTGCAAGTGCTCTTGCAAGATAGCCGTGAGAACCCTGATTATACACGTTTCCGTTTTCTGCCATATAAGCGGGTGCGTCGCCGCTTGCGCATCTGCCCACCTTATCAATAGGCGGCTCTCCGATGGCGGGATAATAAAGCCTGTAGCCGTATTCACACTTAAGCAGATCCATAACAGCAAATACACCGTCAAGCTTATCCTTAGGTACTGCGTGGCAAGCGATAGGATACCAGTTTGCAGGACCGTAGGGTCTTTCCTTGCCATCGGGGTCACAGTCCGAGAAAAGCCATTTTCCGTCGTCGTTAAATACGCTGTTGAAATATCCTTTTTTATTAACCGCGTGCTTGCAAAGGTTATCCTTGAATTTCGGAATAAGCTTTTTGTATTCCTCTGTTTTTTGAGTATCGCGGTTTAATTTTTCACAAAGCTCCGCCATATAGCCGAGACCCAAAATCACCTGACAGGTAAGCATAACCGATTCTCCTCTGCCCTCAAGACCTGCAAGGTTAACGGGGTCGAGCCAGTCGCCGCCGCGGATTTTGCAAAGACCGTGCTCGCCGATATTTTCCGGTGAAATATAATACTCCAAGGCCTTTAGCATATGCTCCCAAACAGTCGACTCTTCATCGCTGTCAAGCCACGGTAGCTTTTCATCAATTACTGCGTTATTGCCCGAATAAGCGATATATTTATAGAACAGCTCAAGCACCCACGCACCGCCGTCGGCATAGGGTCTTAAATCGTGCTTGCCCTTTCTTCCCGCCGCGGAATACTGACGCGGGAACCAACCATCGGTTCTCTGACAGGAGAGCAATGTTAAAAGAACCTCTCTGCAGCTCTTTAAGTCGGTGTAGACAAGGGCGGTATAATCGTTTGCGCTGTCGCGCGTGCCTCTCATTCCGCTCGGCCAGCCGCGGTCAAGCGAGGCTACCCAGCTCATTTGAACGGGAACCCAATAATTCATATAATAATTGAAAAGTTCATCGGGAGTTTTAACGGTATTCATAGAGCAAAGCTCATCGTAATACCTTTTTACCTCGGCTATTCTGTCGGCATAAACGGTATCGTCAAACCACGCAAGAGCCTTTAAGGCGCTTTCCTTATCCGCCATGGAGCCGTCCGCCCGGTTTGAGGGCATTGAAAGGGTCTGGGTAAGCGTTCTTTCCTCGCCCGCCTCCAAATGCCATGAATATTCCGCCGCATAAACAGGAGGATAGGCGTAAATCTGTGCGTCGTCGCAGTATTCGCCGTAGCCGTTTTCGCGTTTTGCGTGTCTTTCAAGATTGCCCGCCACAGCATATTCGGGGCAGTATGCAGAGCCGTCCCCTATAAACTTTTCAAGGCTTAATTCAATGTTGTCGAGATTTTCAAGGTCTGTAAGCATAACCATTGTGCGGCGCTTTGACTTATCGCCCGCGGGGTTAAGCAGTTGAGTCCAGAAAATCCCCTTATTCTGCTCGTTGCCGAAGCCAGTTCTTAAATACCACTCGTTTTTGTCCCACGGGGCTAACTGCGCCTCGTTGCAATAGGGAATCATAAAGGGCTTAAGCTTTAAATCCGCCGCGTTTTCGCCGATATTTTTAACAGAAAGCTTCATAACGATTTCCTTGCCGTGAAGCGGTATGGCAAGCTCTGTTTTAACCGTAAGCCCATTATAATCAAATTCATAAACCGCCTTTTCAGGCAAAAAGGTGACGGACGGGCTTTCAGGCTCCGCCTTGCTGTTTTTGCCGTTGATCTGAGGGCGGAAATAATTGTTAAACGGTTCCTCTGCATCCTTTTGAATCCAAACCAGCCAGTTTGAAAATTTCTGTCCGCTCTCACGCTTAAAGAGCATAACGTCCGCGGGAGGGTCTGCCTGAGCATATACGGGACCGAACTGATCGACCTTCATTAAAATATCGCGGTTCTGATAGATATATTCCCAAGACGAGGGAAGATTTAAGGATTTAATTTTAAAGCCTGCGGTATTCGGGACAAACTCGCCCAATACCCTGCCGTTTTTATCTTTTATTGGTTCCATACAATCAACCTTTTCATCCTATTTTAAAGGAGTGTTTATAACTTCGTTCGCAATTTCAAGTATTCTGCTTTCAAGGTTTGTCCAGCGGCTTTCGTTTCTTTCGTCTAACAGCCAGTCAAGGCTTTCTCCCTTGTTGCCGAAGGAATACCAGTTATAGCAGGTAAGGCCGCCGGGGTGCTCCTGCTCCGTTAAAAGCTTGTAGCACATATTCAGATGATTAACAGCGTGCTCCTGACCGAAACGGTTGTCAATCGACCAGGTGCAAGGCACAAGCCAGATATAAACATCATCTCTGCCCACGCGGCGCTTCATCTCGTTAAGTACGTTTAAATGCTTGTCGTAATCCGCAGGGTGGTATAAATCAAAGCCCACATCGGTGAAAAAGCGGCAGCTCTGCGGGTTGATTAAATGCCCCTCCTTGCCGAATTCGGGGTCGTTTGAGCGTGGATGGGAGCCCTCGATCAGCTCGTAATAGGAGAAGATCGCCCGCTGGCGTTTTCCGTATTTCGCGTATTCTTCCGCCACCTGTTCGACGATTTCATTGGTGCTTTGCAGCATCGGCTCGTCATAATCGAAACCGATCACAGCGTCCCAGATTCCCTCGTCTTTGAGCTTTTGAACCTTAGCCGCCACATTTTCACGCCAACCGTCCTTTATTCCGTAGGTCAGCGTGCCATTGTCGTTGTTTGAATACAAGCCTATATTCTGCGCGTAAACCCAGAATTTTCCGCCCGCGGCGGCGATTTTTCGCATTCTGTTATAGTCGTCGCCGGGGAGCTGAAAATGATTCATAAAGCCCATATCGCAGTACTTATCTATCATATCGACCTTTTTTCTCGGATTCCATGCGAAGTGGTAAATTTCAAAGCCCAGCGCCTTATCTGCGGGAATATTGCTGTTGATTTTCATAACCTTTTACTCCTATTCTTTCGGCAGAGGCTTTAAAGATATTTCGCGGAGCTCTCTGCCTATCTCAATCATTCGGTTTTCAAGTCTTTCCCACCTGTTGCGGTTAGCGGTGTGGAAATGGTAATCAAGCGCCTCATTATGTATTCCCCACGAACGCCATGTATAGCAGAACAGCCCGCCCGGATATTTGCTTTCAAGGAGAATTTCGCGGCACATTTCAAGGCTTTCAAGGCATAAATCCTCGGTATATTCGGGATTCTCGCCCCGCGTCCATGTGGTCGGAACCATCCAGAGATAAAGATTATCCCTGCCGAGCATTTTAAACATAATCTCGTTTAGCTCTCTGAATTTTTGCGGTTCGGGTTTATCGTATAAATCAAAGCCCACGTCGGTGAGGTATCGGCAGGATTCAGGCGTTATCAAATGCACCAGCGCGCCGTACTCCGGATCGCTCGCAGAAGGATTGCTGCCCTCTACTATCTCGTAGTAGGAGAATATCGCAAGCTGTCTCTTGCCGAAGCCCGCCATAAAGCCCGTAAATTCCTCAAAGACATCGGTTTCAACCTTTAAAAGCGGCTCATCGTACTGAAAGCCGATTACAGTATCCCAAAGTCCCGCCTGCTTTACGCCGTCTACAAGAGCGGTTATCTCCTCGCGCCAGCCGCTTCGCAAAAGCACCCGTCTTTTGCCGTTTTCCTCCACAGAGACAAACGGCTCGTAATACACCCAGGTTCCACAGCCCATTTCCTTAATACGGTAAAGATGGCTGTAACAGCTTTTATCAAGGCGGTAAATGTAAAAATTCATATAGTCAAGCTGCTCCTGACGGTCGCACTGGACGCGGTCGTCACCGTCAAGCGCAAAGGTCTCCGAATCGGCAATGCGGCGGGAGTCCATACCGCCCTGAGCAAAGTGATAAATGCCGAAGCCTACCTTATCGGAGGCATAAAGCGTTCCTTCTTGATTTAATTTATTCATAATATTTCTCTCCTTACTTTTCTATCATATAAAGCTCAACCGAGAATGCCTCGTAATCGCATTTTTTATACGGAAAACGCAGTCCCGCGTACATAAGCGCACTGCCCGAAAGCGGCTTTCCGTATTCTTCACCGTTAACAAGAACGCGGTAAAAGCCCTCCTCGCAAAGTCCCTGCATACGGACAATAAACGGAATGGAATTATTATGGGCGAATTTACGCATAATCCCCGTAAACGCCTGTTTTTTATCCTCGGATACATAGCTCCACGCGGCGATATTACCTTTATATGGGTCTGTCAATCTGAAATACTCGCCCTTTGAAAACAGCTCATAATGCGCCTTGTAAAATTCTGTTTGACGCGCAATCTCCTGCTTTTCTTCATCGCTCAGCGCTCCGACGTCCAGCTCATAGCCGAACGCGCCCGTCATGGCGACCACCGCGCGGGTATTAAGCATGGTGCATCTGCCGTTGGAGTGATTGGGCGAGGGTGAAATATGCGCCGATATTGCCGACATAGGATAGGCAAACAAGGTGTTGTATTGAATGAGTATACGCTCGGTCGGGTCGCTGTTGTCGCTTGTCCATATCTGCGGTTCGTAATATAACATTCCCGCGTCAAATCTTCCGCCGCCCGAGGAACAGCCTTCAATCAGAAGGTGTGGGTAATTTTGCGTGAGCCGTTCAAGCAGGTCATAAACCCCCAGCATATACCTGTGGTATACCTCGCCCTGTCTGTCAGACGGGAGCGACGGAGAATAAACGTCGGTGAGCGGTCGGTTCATATCCCATTTCAGATATTCGATATTCGCGCTGTCAAGCAGTCCCGACATCGTATTATAAACATAATCGACCACCTCTCTGCGCGACATATCGAGAACAAGCTGATTTCGTCCGACCGACGGCTCGCGGTCAGGAGACTTTAAGCACCAGTCAGGGTGTTTCCTGAAAAGCTCGCTGTTTTCCGAAATCATTTCAGGCTCCATCCAAAGCCCTAATTTAAGTCCCTCGGCGTTTACCCTTTTTGCAAGCTCGCAAAGACTGCCGCCGAGCTTTTTTTCATTAGGATACCAGTCGCCCAGGGCACGGTCGTCGTCACAGCGGTCGCCAAACCAACCGTCGTCGATTACCAGCATTTCAATGCCGAGCCTTGCAGAATCCCTTGCAAGCTTAACAAGCTTATCCGAATCAAAATCAAAAATAAAGGCTTCCCAGCTGTTTACAAGCACGGGTCTTCTCTTGTCCTTAAATTCCCCGCGGCAGAGATGCTCTCTTATAAGTCTGTGGTAATTGTGGGACATTGTGTGAAAGCCCTTAGCACTGTAGCAAAGCAGGGCTTCGGGGAGCTGTAATTCCTCCCCCGCATTAAGCTTATATGTAAATCCGTTCGGATTAATGCCCATTGTAAGCCTTGTCTGCCCTACGGGGTCAACCTCCGCCGAGGCGGTGAAATTGCCGCTGTATACAAGCGCCGCGCCGTAGCACTCGCCGCAGTTTTCGTCGGCATTATGAGAGCAGAGTATTACAAACGGATTGGCGCTGTGGCTGGATATTCCCTGCATACTCTCACAAACGGTTTTCCCGCTTTTAATCGGAGCACGGTCGGGTACTCTTTCCATTGTGACCTTACCCTGAAATCTGATAAAATCGTAATCCGACTCGGGAAAATCAAGACAAAAGCTTAAAGCCGATAAAAGCGTAACAGGCTGCTTTTCGCTGTTTACAATTTTTGCTGAGCGTATCACCGCGTCATACTTTACACAAACGGTATATAAAAGTACGGCTCTTAATTCAGAAAAGCGGTCTTTAAGCACTATTTCAAGGCTTTGAACCTCGTCGTCTTCAAAATAGGCTGCAGGCAATCCTTGAAGCTTAGGCTTACCGGGAAAAATTCTGTGGCTTTCATATCTTAAGTCTACCGTACCCGCACCGTCATGAAATCGAGCGGAAAGACAGGGGGTTCTGTAATCCCCCGCCCCAAAAGAGCTGAACTCCTGCAATATCACATTAGGGGAGGTATCGTATTTGTTTTTATAGCAGTCCGACGGAATCGGCGAAAAAGCCGCCGACTCCGCGGTATCCTTAACATCGGCGTCACCCGCGGCAAAGCGTTTGCCGTAATACAAATGCCTTAGATAACCCTCTCTGCCTATTTTCATCTGATAAGAGGTGTTTTCGGTCTCAAGCAGAAAAAGCCCTTTTTCACCCAAAAATTTAATTGACATATATTCTCTCCTTATTCTCCGGTAAGACCTGAGCGTTCGACGCCCTCGACGAATTTGCGTTGCATAACCACATAGAGTAGAAACAGCGGTATTGGAAGCTTTTCTTTATCGTAACAATACATTAATTACACTCCTAACACGCAGAATAAATAATAAATTATTTATCTTGTGTATTTTTCAATAGAATTATCCTCATCTAAAACTGACATAATCATATACAGTCGCGGAATATGGAAAGGTCCTTTAAATATGTTGCCCTTTAATGTTGTAGAAACCGTATTGTCATAATGTAAATAACCATACCATTCGCCAAAATCGCTGTCAACGAAATATTTTTCGCAGTATTCCTTTACCTGCTCGTATATCCTAAGATATTTTTCTTCTTTGAACAGGAGAAATGCAAGTCTTGAAGCTATCATGGTTTCACACTGCGGCCACCAAAGCTTCATATCCCACTCAAGCTGCACGGGAGGTTTTCCGCATATATCTGTAAATGCAATAATTCCACCGTGTTCTTTATCCCATCCAAGCGGCCAAGTTTTATCAATTATCTCTTTTCCTTTTTCAATAACATCACTTCTGTCAGTTAAAACACCCTCAAGCATCACAAACCATGCCGCTTCCATTGAGTGTCCCGGATTAACGATTCGTCCGGTTGGGGTATCTTCAAAGCTTCCGTCAGACGCAACATTCTCTAAAAGCGCGTTTTCCCGCAGAAATCCCCCGTTTAATATCTCATTGAGACACTCTCTTGCGATTTTTGAATACCTTTCACTATTCACACCGAGACTTCGCATAGTCTGTGCTGTGGAAAGCATTATCATTACCGGAGACAGCGCCTTTAAGCATTGGTTATTTGGATTAAATTTAGGTTCTGTTTTTCTTACTCCCGTAAAGCATTCATATGCCACATCAAAATAATCTTCAGCAGACCTAAGCGCCTGCTTTTCACCGGTCGCCTTATAATATTCGGCGCAGCCTATCGCGGCAAAGGTTTCGGAAAAGTAATACCTTCTTTTCTGTATTTCCTTTCCCTCTTTTGTCACAGTAAAAAACATTCTGCCGTCTGTATCGGTGCATTTGGGTAAAAAATCGTATATGATTTTTGCCGCTTCCAAATATTGGGGATTTGGATCCACGGTATTATACGCCTTAGAAAAAGTCCATAATGCCCTTCCCTGAAACCAAACGCTTTTTTGCGTGCCGTATATATTACCCTCACGGTCAAGGCATGTAAAAATCCCTCCGTTTTCCTTGTCTATTGAGTTTTTAAGCCAAAAGGGCAGAATATTCTCACACAACTCTTTTTTAAAATTCATATATATCCCTCTTTTATGCAAAATCGACGTAATCTCTGAGGGCGACATCAGTTATCATCTCAGAGAGATTTGCGCCTGTGTCCCACAGCATTTCAGAAAACAGTGCCACAGGATACATAATATTTTCCTCGAACATACCGTCCTCGACAAGGGGAGTAATATACAAATCGCCCCGCTTTGTCTCACAAAGACTTTTAACCGTATAATAAGCCTTATCGGCATTTGAAAGCCAGCACGCTTGGATGTATCGCCAGATTTTGCTCTTTCTTGTCACTCTGTTATTTTTAAAGGACTTTGAACCTTTGCCGATATTAACCGCGCCGTCTAAATGCCTAAAGGCAGTCCAGTCAAGCTTTACAAAACCCTTTGTAACAACGCCGAATTTATCGTCCGTTCCGCGAAGTGCCGCGATTTTTTTAACAAATTTTTCTGTGCTTTCAAAGTCCGATACATCTCTCGGAATATACGAAAACGGGAATGAACCGCAATCCTCCCATACAATTCGTATTCGCGGATCAACCTTTTCAATATACTGTAATTGATTTTTAACAGAGGTCGCGTGCAGTCCAAACTGAAGCTCAAGCTCAGGGTGCTTTTCAAAAATCAGAGCGGCGGTTTTGTTTACAAGCTCGCATACAGCCTCGGCGATGATCCTTCCGTTTAACACATCGGTCTTAAGCTCGGTAAAAGACTGAAAATATATACCGTCGCCGCCAGATTTGCTGTATTCCTTCTCGTACTTTTCGGCGATATCGGCGGTGTTGGCAATCAGATTATCCGGTGAAAAGACAGAACAATCGGTGCCCCAGCCCCATGAAAAGCCCCAAAACAGCCTTATTCCGCAGGAATGTGCGTAATCAACCATTTCACGCGCGTTGACCGGTAAATAATCGTTCCAGATAATTACAGTATTCATTTTAAGATTTACCATATTGTCAATAAAGCCGCGGTAATCGTATATAACGTGTCCCCATGTCCATATACCTCTGTTTTTTACTGCGGGATAAGAGGTGTATTCAAAATCGGGGAGCGGTTTTTCAAGGGGATTAACGGCAAAGGTATCAGGATTGTCGGGATACTCAAGCTTTAAAATATATTTGTTGTAAAAATCAATACAGCCGTAAAGCACTCCCGCGTCGTCAAAGCCCTCAATATATACTCTGCCGTCATTAACTTTTATAAAATATTCCTCAGCATGGGTAAGCTCTTTTTCACTGACGGCTTTTATAAGCGGGTTGTTTGCCTTTGTTCCAATATATATTTTCAAAGCATCCGATAGCTCCGCCTTATCATCATAACAAAAGCAGGTAGGATATTCATGGGTGTATTCAATCAATAGCTCGCTTAAAACCTCGACCGCTTTTTTCTGGACTCCGTTTTTAAGCTCTCCGTAAATAATAGATATTTTTTTCATACTTTATTCTCCTGTAAGTCCCGAGCGTTCGACGCCCTCGACGAATTTGCGCTGCATAACCACATAGAGTACAAACAGCGGTATAAGACAAATCGTTACCGCCGCCATAACCACGCCGCGGTGGTACATTATCTGCATGTCGTTGGATATATTCTGTGCGGCGTCTGCAACATCTCCCTGCATATTGGAAAGATTTGCCGACAGCATTGAAAGCATCTGCGGCAGCATATATTGGTCGTAGTTAGTGAGATAGATTGACGGCTCGTAGGAATCGTTGAAATGCCACACCATTGACAAAAGGAAGCATACCACCATTGTAGCCCCCGTTGACGGAAGCACTACCTGCGCAAAGGTTCTAAGCGGCCCACAGCCGTCTATCGCGGCGGCCTCCTCAAGCGATTTCGGCACTTTAATAAAATACTGCCTGAAAAGGAATATGAATATTCCGCCGCGAAGTCCGAAGCCGAAGAAGGTCGGTAGTATCATAGGCAGATGCGTGTCCACAATGTGCATATTCGTATAGGTGATATACGACGGAATTATTATAGTCTGTGTGGGAATAAGAATTGAAAGCACGACTATCGCAAACATAGCGTTCCTTAAAGGAAAGCGGTAGCGCGCAAAGCCGTAGGCTACAAGCGAGCAGGAAATCATATGTCCGACCGTCGCCAGCACCGTGACGATAACCGAATTTGCTCCCGTGCGCCAGACATTGAGAGCCTCAAGCGCAAGCTTATAATTGCTTAATGTGAAATTGCGGGGTATCCACTTTACGGTGTTGTTACTTATGTCCGCGTAGGTTTTGACCGAATCCACAAGCATTATCATAAACGGATAAAGAAATACGAACGCAAGACCCGTTAAAAAGAGGTATACTGCAATGCGCATTATCACAGCGCCCGCGCTGTTACTGCTTTTGTGTTTAAGCTTATTCATACCGTCAGCCCCCTAATCCTTTACCTTTTTGACAAACGGACGCATTACCGCGAAAATAACCAGCACAAGCAATATTGCCCACAGGAAGAAAAGCCAGCTCATAGCCGAGGAATTTTCAAACTGATTAAGCTGGAAGGCGGTATTCTGAATATGCTTAAAGAGCAGATTGTCCGAATTTATGAAGTAATCAACCAGCGAATAAACAAGATTTAAAAGCATTATAGGGGTCAGCATCGGCATAGTTATAAGCCAGAACATCTCCCACTCGGTAGCCGAGTCAACCCTCGCCGCCTCGTAAAGCGACGGCGAAACGCTTTGAAGTCCCGAAAGATATATTATTATCTGCACGCCGCACTTCCAGAGAATAGAGGTTATCAGCGACAGAAAATCAGTAAAAAACGTCGTGACCTTAGGCCCTAAGTAAATGCGTATCTGAGTGGGAAGAAGCACGCTTCTGACCGTCTCCATAGCCTCGCCCTGAACTCCCTGCCCTAAAAGCTGGGACATTACAAAGCCCGCGCCCAAAATAACGGGCAGAAAGAAGATTGTGCGGTAGACCGTTCTTCCGGGGAATTTTTTATTTATCAGGATTGCAATAAATATGGCGAAAATATTGGTAAGCGGTATCTGCAGAAGCATTTCCTTCATACTTGTAAGGAAGTGCTTTATATACCAGGTGTCGGTCTCGAATATCTCTTTGAAATGGTCAAGCCCCGCCCATTCTACTGAGTAATCCGTCATATTTACCACGTTTACAAAGCATAGCTGTAAGGAGCGGAAAATCGGAAAGGCGAAGAAAGCGCAAAGTCCGATTATCCATGGGGAAACAAACAGCAGTCCTGTTATCGCCTCGCGCCTTTTAGCCGCCCCGTGCTTTTGTTTTTTCATTGCGCGTTTCCTCCTTTAGCTACTGTATAATCCTTTGCCTTTACCGTTACGCCCTCTACGGTGCGCTCGGTATCTCCGTAGTTAATATAAATTATGTGACCGTCCGAATAGGTAACGCGGACTAAATCCTCGTCAAGCTTTCTGTGGTCGGTCATAGTCCGGGTTGCGGTGAAGTTAAGCTCGCCCTTAAACTCCTCAATACAGCCCTTTATTCTTTCAAGCTGAGCGGTGTATTCGGTTGCGAACGCCTCTGTAACATAAGTGTCCTTAAGCCTTTCGGACGACTCGTAGGTTAAAACGAAATAAGGCTCAGAGCCGTATTCTATCCATTTAAGCTTTTCTGTTTGGTAGTCTGCCGCCATATTGCCCGGCACCGTACCGCAGTAGCTTTTTACGCCGTGCACTATCATCTGGTAAAACGGTATCGACTCCGAAAAACCGCTGTACTCCGAATTGCGCTCCGGCAGATCATAGATATAATCCGCGTATTTAAGCACGTAAGCGTTTCCGCCCTGAGCCGCCGCAGACATTTCCCTTTCCTTGACCGCTGTAAGCATTGCCGAAAATGCTTCGGCACACTGCTTTCTTGTTACGGTTTTACCCTTTTGGTAATCGTCGTAAAGGAAGGTGCCTATTTTATCAAAGGCTATTCCCGCCGTGTTAATATCGCTTAAATAATCAAGCCTTTTTTCAGTAAGCTTTTTAAGCTCAAGCAAGGGGTTAAGCAAAAATTCACTCGTATCGGAATTGGTAATCGGCTGGCTTGCCTCGTTATATGCCGCTTGGCTGTTTTTGTTGAAATTACTTCCGCCCTTTTGAGCGTAGACATAGTCGTTTACAAGATATAGCCCTATATTTTTGTCCGCCGCCCATTTGTTAAGCTCGGAAAGCTCACTCTTTCCGCCGAGAGCCGATGAAACCCTATCCCCCGCAGGGTTAAGCCCGTAGCCGTTTTTCTGCCAGCCTAACAGGAAAAGCCTTAAATACTCGGTATCGCTTTCGGTTACGGCATTTGCTATTTCCTTTGCCTGCCCGAAGGTCGTAAGACTCTGAAAGCTCTTTGACATTGAGGTGTTTTTCTTTGCACCCATTATAAGCTGTAAATTTACCCTGCCGCTTTCTGCCGACTGGGTAAGCCGCTCGGTTTTAAGCATAAACTCTCTTAGAACCGCCGCCATATTACCGTAGGTAATCTCTCCGTTTTGATCCTTTGATAAGAAGATATACTGCACCGAGAAATCTCCTGCAGAGCGCTTGCGCTCAACCTCGTTTATCTCCACGTCCGACGGAGAGATATATGAATACTGCTTGCGGTAGCGGCAGGACATATACATACGGTTAAGCCCGTAGGTCGAGGTTGAGGGAGAAAGGGTTACAAAGCTGTTGCCGTCCCCCTCGGTAACATAGGCGGCGACCGCCGTCTCTCCCCTGCAGATACCGTAAACCGGCATTAGCGCGTTAAGGTTTCCGAGCAGTGAATTTTCCTCAACCTCATCAAGGTCAAAGGAGGAATTAAAGTAGACAGAGGTTGTGACAGGATTTTCGGGTTTACCCTCTGCCGTCAGCCTGCAAATTGAACCGCTTCCGTCGGGATAAACCGCGTAGGAGCTGTCGGAATCTATCGCCGAGCCTAAAAGCGGGAACAGAGATATTGCCGTAACGCCGTAGACGCCGTCCTCGGTAATACTGCTCTCGGGCACACGGGCGCGAAGCCCGTACTCGTTAAGCCATACCTCTACCTTAAAGCCTATCTGATACTCGTCAAAATATAATTTCAGCGCCGCGCCGTTTTTAAGCCTTTCGCCGCTTATACTGCAGGCTGTTCCCGCGCTTGTGAAAGCGTCGCTGTTGCCGCCGAAATCGGTGTAGCTTACCTGACAGAGCATAAATCTGTCCGCGTCGGAAAGCTCTGCGTTCTCGCTTACATAATAATCGGCGGACGCGCCCGTTGAAAAGACCGTACCCTTATCGGTATCACGGATATAGAATATATGATTTTCCGCAGAATAATCAAGCTGAAGCGCTCCGCTTGCACCCAAGGTTATCGTTCCGCTTTCGGGCAGGTCACCGCCCTCATAGACAGGCTCTTCCGCGTCGGCTGTCTTTAAAAGCGAATAATCCGCCTTTTCCTTTGTAAGAACCATAACGGCGCAGACGGTAATGACGAGAGCCAGCAGAACGGCTATTATACCTAATACTCTTTTCTTTTTCATATGTATAACCCTCTCATTACTATCTTAGGAAAAAGTTTAACTCGGAAACTACTTCCTCGATAAACATTACAATCTGACAGTCAAGCGCAAACGCCAGCATTACCACCGCAACTATAAGCAGCATTACAATAAGAATTACCAGCGTGTACGCCACGGTTTTCCCGAAGGATATGTTATTAGATTCCTTAAAGGTGACGAACAGCAGGACTATTACCCACACCCACATAATTGTCTGGAGCGCGGTATAAAACCCCGCCTCCTCTGCCGACAGCACCCGCGAGAGAATAATCGCAAGAGGTTGCAGCAACAGCATTGGCATTAGGCTGTAGGAGCTTAACAGAAAGGTTTCCTTAAAGGTTGCCTCTCCTCCTACTATCGTCATAAACCCGTAGCAGGCGACCGCCCACAGGGCGACAGGCACTATCGCTAAAGCAAGCTCCAGCCATATATTTGCGTTTTTAGGCGATACAGAGGATACCGTGTAATTTACCGTGTATACCGAAATTATGCGCCAAACTGCCGAAACCGCGAAGGGCAAAAGCATAGCTAAAAGCGGAATTTGCTTACGTCTGCGCTTTATAAGCGTGACCATTTCAATCGGGTGAAAAAGCATCATAAACGAACATTTAAACCACCACATTTATCTTCCGCCCCCTTCTCTCCAAAGCTCCGCGCGCAGCCGCCGCAGATATTTTTGCAGAAGCTTTATAAGCACAATTAGAAGAACTACAAAAATCACAACCGCAACGGCGACAAGCTCAAAATGATCCCTGAAAAAGGCGTATCTCAGCTTTGAAAACGCCTTGCTGTAATCGGCGCGGTCATCGCCCTGATAAAATTCCTTTTTCGCATCGTTGTAATTGCCGTTTTTGTATTCTATTTTACCTATCATATTGCGCGCAAGCGTATAATTACTTGCCTGTTCCTTGACCTTTTGCCATAATTCATAGGACTGACTGTATTTTCCGTCCTTATTAAGCAGAAGCGCCTTATGCACATTGTTTGTAAACTCTGTAGCAGAAAATACCTGAATACGTCCGAGGGAGGAATCAAGGGTAACAAGCTCTTCTTTATCGTTTACGGCTATTGAGCTTATTACATTAAAGGAGGAGCTTCCGCTTCCCTTTCCGCCGAATACGCCTACAAGGTTGCCGTTTTGATCATACTGGTAAATACAGCTTGTTTTTTCCTCGGCGACAAAGATTATCCCCTTGCTGTTAACCGCTATATCCGAAAAAATCGGGGTAACCTTTGTTCCGTCGCTTTCGTAAAGCGTCTCGCCGTAATCCCCCGAGGGATATATGTTATTGCCGACGGTATTTATTATACTTATTCTCTGCGAGGGGGCTAGACCCACCGCGTAAAGCTTGCCGTCGCCGCTCATACAAAAATTAGTATAGGACTCAGGCTCGCGCTTCTGGGTCTGCATTTTCTGTTTTTCTGTAGCAAACTTTCTGAAAATATAGTCCCATAAATCAAAGCTTAAGCGGTTGTCGCCGATATAGCCCTTAAATTTATTCGCCGCGTCGATAGTCATAAACTGCTTGCCCTGTATGACATACAAAAGGTTGCTTATAGGGTCAAACTCCACCTTTGCGGGAGAAAAGACCTCCACGTCATAAAGCAAATCCGATTCGGGCTTTACAAAGCTTTCTATGTACTCGCCTTCATTACTGAAATGCACAACGCGGCTGTTGCCTGTGTCGGCAACGTAAATATCGCCCAAGGAATCGGTCGAAACGCCCGTCGGGGAGGAAAAGGAGATTCCGTCCGCCTCGGTAAGCTCCCTTACTACCTTGAAGCTTTTATCGGTCACCAAAATTCGGTTGTTTCCCGTATCAGCTATATAATATCCGTTTTTATCTGCATACAAATCTTTAGGGTCGTTAAGTCCGTTATATGAGCCCTCTACCTTAAAATCCGAAATCACCTGCTTTGCCTCAAACAGCACGGGAATGGTGACGTGCTTTCCGTCCTCGTCAAGCACATAGCTGCCGCTTACATTTGTAAGCGCCTGTGCCGGAGAAGAAAGCACAACAGCCGAAATAAGCATTACGGCAAAAACGGTAATTAATTTTTTCATCGCTCCGACACCTCCTATTTAATTCCTGAGTACGCCATTGTTTCAATAACCCGCCGCTGCATAAGGGTGTAAATAAGCACCGTCGGCACAACCGAAATAAATGTGCCAGCCGCCATAGCTCCTGCTCTTGCAAGGGTTCCCGCCGTGCCTATCGACTGCAATGCCACGGGCAAAGTACGCATAGCGTCCTGTGTGATATACACAATGGGTGAAAAAGCGTCGTTCCAGCTTGCAACAAAGGTGAAGACAACAAGCGTACTGCAGGCAGGCTTCATAAACGGGAAAACTATTTTTGTAAATACCTGCCATTCGTTCGCTCCGTCAAGCCGTGCCGCCTCCAAAAAGGCGTCGGGCAGTTGGTCGCAGAACTGCTTTACAAAGAAGAAGCCGAACGCGCCCGCTATTTTAGGCAGTATAAGCGCTAAATAGCTGTCCATCAGTCCCAAATTATTTATAACCATATAGTTAGGTATGGTCATAAGGGTTGCTGGGAACATAAGGGTTGCGACAATAAGATTGAAAATGGCATTTTTAAAGGGCAGTTCAAGCTTTACAAGACTGTACGCCGCAATAGAGGATATAATTATAGTTGCAAGCACCGTCGCAACCGATACAAAAATGCTGTTTACAACATAACGGAGAAACGGAACACTGCTTGAGGAGGTTGCGAAAAGCAGATCGCGGAAGTTGTCCATAGTCGGCTTTCTCACAAAGAAGATAGGCGGAAAGCGCAATAGCTCGTCAAGCGGCTTAAACGCCGTGGAAACGACATAAATAAGCGGCAGTGAAGTAAAGCATACCAAAAGAATAACAAGCAGATATACAAGTATTCTTGAAACCGAAACCCTGATACTGAGCTTTCCAAAATGAATGTGAAATCCCTGTCTTACACGCATATAATTCCTGCCTCCTTTTATTCGTCCTTGCTCGACAGCAGGAACATAACCGCCTTGCCGAACAGAAATGTGATTAAAAACAGTATTACCGACACCGCCGAGGCGTAACCCATTTCATAACGCACAAAGGCGTAGTCGTAAACATGCGCCACAAGTGTGTGCCCCGCGTAGTTAGGCGACGGGAAGCCCGCAAAGGAGGAAATAACATCGAAAACGCCAAATGAACCCGCTATCGTGTTTATCGCTCCGAAAAGCAGTTGCGGTTTCATCTGGGGGAGGGTTATGTAGAAAAGCTCCGCAAAGCGTCCCTTTATTCCGTCTATAGCTCCCGCCTCGTAAAGCTCCTGATTGGCGTTTTGAAGTCCCGCCATAAATACAAGAAAGCCGGTGCCCATACTCATCCATATCTGAATAAAGATACAGACGGGCATTATTAAATTTACGCTCTGATTCCAGAGTATAGGCGAGGAAATAAGCCCTAAATTCATTAAAAAGTTGTTAATAAGGCCGTAGCTGTCCGATGAGAAAAAGTAAGTCCATATAACCGCCATCGCCGTGCCGCTTGTAATAGACGGCGCATAGAAAGCCAGCGCGAATATTGTTCTTCCCTTCATATCATTTAATATCCAAGCCATTACAAAGGATAAAATATAGCTTACGGGACCTGCTATGCAGGCGAAAACCATTGTATTTTTAAGGGCCAACAAAAATATTTCGTCATTTAAAAACAGCTGCTTGTAGTTATTAAAGCCGACAAAATCGTTCCGTTTAAGCAAATCATAGTTTGTAAAGCTGTAAAAAACAGACTGCACTACAGGCGCCAGTACAAAAAGAGTAAACAGTACAAAAAACGGCAGAAAAAACGCAATAGCCAACGCCTTGTTTCCAAGGCTCTTTTTATTGATAAGCTTCATTTTTCTCTCCTCACTCCTCTATTCCGAAATCCCTGCGCTTGCGTTCAAGCTCGATATTAATCTGCTCAACCGCTTCCTCAAGGGAATCGCGGGGCGTATATCCGCCCGTGATACAGCGAGCGATCGCGTTGGTAATATGACGTGCGGTAAAATATCCGCCGGGGACATAGGGCGCTTCGCGCACGCCCTTAAGCGATTCCTTTATAACCGCAAGGTCGGCGTTCGACCACGCAAGCGAGCAGAACGCCTCGTAATTACCACTGCCCCAGCGTGAGGAAATACCCAGTCTTGATTCAAGTCTTTTGCTGTACTCGGTTTGCGTCTCGGCGTTCATCCACCATTTTAGAAATTCCCAAGCCTCGTTCTTTACCTCGCTGTCCTCCATAATAACCGATACCGTCTGCAAAGCAGTGCCTACCGAGCGGCCAATCGTTCCGTCCTCCGAAACCGTCGCGGGAACAGGCGCTATTGCCCATTTTCCCTTAAGCTCGGGCGCGGCATAGGCAATAGACATATATTCCGCCATTCCGCCGATACCTATAACCAGCTCGCCCGTGCGGAAACGGTTATAGAAGTTTACGTTATACGGAAAACCGTACTCGGTGTAGTTCTTGATAAATCTGTCAAAGGCATTATACGCCGCCTCGCTTGAAAGCGCCGAGGTTTTGCCGTCCGCCGAATAATATTCTCCGCCGTTTTGGAAGAGGAATATATCGTATCTCTGAGGGATAAACATATTAAGCTTATACTGATTTAATTTAGGCAGAAGCACATTATATACGTCGTCCCATGTGTTCGGTACAGTCATATGCAGTCTCTCGAACATATCCGTCCTGTAAAACATAACCGTAAAGCTTAAGGATTCGGGCAGTCCGTAGACCGCGCCGCCATAGGAAATAGGGTTATACAGCTCCGACAGAGTATAGCCGCTGTACTCCTTAAAGTCGTCAAATTCGTTAAGGTTCTTTATAACCCCTCTTACCGCGTACTCGGCGGTGTTATTCGGCGTCATATTAAGCACCACGTCGGGTGCTTTGCCGGCGTTCACCGCCAAAAGCAGGGTATTGACTGTGCCCGAAAAAGCGCCCTCGGGCAACAGGTTAAAGGAAAGATTTACGTTATTTTTCACGGCAAACTCGCTGTCCGCAAGCTCCTTTAGTATTTCCGCCCATTCCTTACTGCGGGAAATCCATACCTTAAGCTCCTTTGCGTCCTTGCCTGCTCCCTCGCCTACCGAGCCTATCGCGTTATAGTCCTTGGTATAGGAAAGTATAAGGTTTCTGAAGGCGTTTATAACCCTGTCAAACATAGACTGGCGCGGGTTTGCAAGCTCCTCGTCAGGTGCGGCTATCTGTATGTAATCTACCGCCAGCGCCGAGCTTTTAAGGGTGGTAAGCCAGTCGCCCATACCGGTCATTGAGCTTGTAAAATCGTCAAGACCCGCGGGGATGGCGTCAAAATCGTTTCGGTATTTTTCTATTGTCGCCTTAACTTGAGTCATGCTGTTTTCAACAGTTGAGGTTTTGTTGGTGATTTCGGAAAGCATTTTTCGGCAATCCTCTAAAATATCCACAACCTCCTGCAAATCGTCGCCTAAGCCCGCTATTGATTTATCCAGCTCGTAATCATAGTTTAAGTCGGGCGACTGACCCGTTACCATAACTATATTCTGATAGCAAGCCTGAAGCTTTGAATTTGCCTTTTCGATATTTTGGTTGATTTCCGCTTTCTTGCCCTCCACGGCGGTCATTTTTAAGGTGTGCTCGCCCTCGGTAAGGTAGAAAAGATAGGGTTCTTCCCCGTCGCCTATTATATGCGTGTTCCAGCGCGAGTTGTAGGGAAAGGCGTATTCTGCCATCTGTGCAAAGGGTATTTCGCCGTCAATTTCGACCGTGCGGTAAACGGGTATACCGTTATTTCCGTTCTGCACCGAGCGCAGGGCGATTTTGTAAAGCCCCGTTTTCGGTATTTCAAACTTCCAGGCAATACTGTCTCCGCCCGTAGACCAGGAAGAACCGCCGATTAAATTAAATTTCTTTTTTACGGTAGCTTTAGGAGTAAGGGTTTCGTCTGAGTCCGAGGCGATTAAAATAGACGACGCGCTTTTTCCGACAATACGATCAAAATCCTCTGCCTCAAAGCGTACGGTTTCTTTTGCATTTTCTGCTCCGTTTGCCTTATACTGTGAAAGCGCCTCCTTATAGTCCGGAAGCTTACTTGCCGCAGTAAAGGCTATTTCCGAAACAAGCATCGGTTGGTCGATATATTCAAGCGTCACCGTGTGTTTGCCCGCCGTCAGGTAAAATTCAAGCGGAGCGCCGTATGCTCCCTGATTGTCCCAAACCTTTTCTTGAAGCCAGGTTTTGACCTCCTCCTGCTGCGGCATAAGGTCGTCGCCCAAATTGTTCTCCTTGGGTCTGTCGGAGTCAACAAAGCGCCGGCAGAGCGCAAAATTCGAAGCCTCGTCAAAGGGGTATTCTCCGTCTATTTTTATCCCGCGGGAGATGCTCAAGGAATTTCCGTCTATGGGATAATATGAAAAGCTTAAATTATAAAATCCCGCCTGTGCGACCTCAACAGTACTGCTTAGCGCCTTTGTATCCTCGCGCCAGCAAAGCACATTGCCTTTTTCCGCGTCCTGCTTGATTTCAGGCTTTGCACCCTCGCACGATATTGAGTATATGTCAATCGAAAGCTTTGTGCCCTCTGCGGGGTATTCTTCCTCTTTAGCGCTGTGATAGTCACTGTAATAATTCGTATCGTAAACAATATCCGAAAAATCCTCATAATCCTTGTAGTCAAGCCGCTCCGCAAGGGTCGGCGCGGCGCTTACGGGTATTCCCGTCAGCATTGCACCGCACAAAAGCAAGGATACAATTTTTCCAACCGAACTGCTTTTCATTGTTTCGTTCCTTTCTTCATTTTAGCCTGCCTTATACAAATGCAGAGGACACCATATAAGCAAATCAAGATTATACGGTGTCCCCTGCCAAAATAAATTCGTATTATCAGCTGCCGGAAACTATCCGTAAAGCAAACCGTCTAACATGTATCAGCGGATTGTTGTTTTCCATGACTTGGCGTGCGCTTTAATGATAGCCTCAAGGCTTGCGTAAATGCTGATGTCGTCAAGATATATTGTTTTGCCTGAGTTTGAGCCGCCAGCTATTGATATGGTAAATTCCGAAAGCTTGTCGTAATCCACCGCGCCGTTGACAAACTTGCTCTCAGTATCGATATAATGGAAATTGTCTCCGGGTATAATGACCCAGCCTCTAAAGCCGTCGGGCAGAGTAATCTTGCCGTTTACTCTGGCGGCGCCGCCGAAAGCGTCTATCTGGTAATGCCATTTTGTATCGGCGTACTTAAAGTATTCGGTATCCCCTTCTTTGTTATCCGCAAGCTTGAAATTCAGAGTGACCGCGCCTGTTCCCGCGGGGATTTCCGCCCAGAAAGCCACGCCGTCGCAGAGTATAGCGTCAAAGTCGGTGCAGAAGCTGCCGAAGGACACATAAGAATCCTTTCCGTCAAGCGTTACCGAAAGACAGCGCTCATCTTTAGAACGGTCGGAGGTTGCAAGACCGAGACCTGCGCTAAAGCCCGTAAGACCGCCGTTAAGCTTCGCGCCGCTACCGTCGTTGCAGACGAGCATTGAACTGTTTTCATGCGTTCCGGAATCGTAATCCTTTAAAAGTCCGTCAATATCAAGCTCTTCAAGGAGCGATTTACTGTCGAAATGCGCCTGGAAATCGTCGTAAATAACAACGGGGTGCTCATAGCCCTTTTCATATTCCTGCTGTGCGATAAAAAAGCCCACACTGCTGATTTCATTATTTTTGCAATACTGCCTGAAGGGCTGTGTGGCAACCGCCCAGCCGCTTACGGTGGTCGTATCGTCAATCAGCATAACAACCGTGTAAGAGCCGTTTGCAAGCGAGCCCGATGCATTTTTCCTCACCTTGCCGTCATCGCTTATAACATAGGTGGTCGCGTCTATTCCGCAGCCTTCGCGCTGTAAGGCAAGACCGTTTTTGAAAACCGCACCCGAAGCAAGACCCGAGACCTCCACACGGTAGGTTATAGCCTGAATGTTGTGGAACTGATTATAGCCTGTAGAGTCCACACAGCCCGAGGTATCAAGGTTCATCCAAATCATATACGCCTTATTGGAAGCATTTACGGTGAATTTCATTCCTAAATCGATTTCGCCTGTATCGCCGCGGTTATATTCCGCGCCGTCCTGCACGTCAACCATTTCGGAATCATACCAGCCAATCTTGTTTTTGCCCGTGCCGTCGCCGTTGTTTAATACCACATTCTTTTCGCCGTCATATATAGGCTCAAGCGAATATTGGAAGGTCTGCACGGCGCTGTAAACCTGCTCGCCGCTCTCATTCTCCGCGACCGCGACCGCTTTAACGGTGTAATTGCCATCCTCGTCTGGAGCAATATTCAGTTCGTCCCATGCCTTAGTAATACGGATAGGCGAATCGTAAAGTCCCGCCGCCATAAATATAAGCTTATAAAGCATACGGGTTTTGCTTGTTATAGGGTCTGTGCCGTCAAGAGTGTAGTATATTTCCGCGTTTTCGGTCGCGCTGGTTAAAAATACCTGAGTGCCGTAAGCCAAAGTGCCGTTCGGTTTGTCTGCGGCGGGCGGCGCGGTGCGCAAGGGCTTAGCCTCAAGCTCTTTGATCAGCTTATCATAGCTGATTGAAAAGGCGAAATCGTCCCAAAGTATCTGTCTGCCGTAGAAAGCTGAGTTTGCACGGTATGAAAGGAAGCTTTTCACACCGTTATTTGTCACATATTCCTGCCAGGAATAGTTTTTCGCTCCCCAGCCGGTAGAAATTTTCGCGTCCTGAAGCTTGAATATAACATATCCCTCAAACTCCGCAAGGTCAACGCCTCCGACATTGTTGTGTTCCTTGATTTCGCCGGTAATTGTGTTGTAGGTGACAACCGTGCCGTAAAAGCCCACGCCCTCGGCGTTAAAGCATAACGAGAAATTCTGCGCCTGACTGTCCATATTAGATACCCAGAAAGAGAAGGTCTCCTGAATACTAAGCAGGCTTTTGTCAAGCTTTTTAAGTTCATCATTAAAGTTAAACGATAAAATTTGCGCGCCGGAATTTACAAGTCCGACCGTCTTATAAGCCTTGCCCGACGGACCCATTCCGTCCACAACGGTAAACTTCGACTGATCTTCAAAATGCCAGGTAAGCCCTAAATCAGAGCCGTCGTTTACAAGGGTGGTGTTGGGTGTGTTGGGGTCAAGCACATTATAGTTCCAGCCTGAGACCGTGCTGTATCTGCCGTTCGCAACGGCAACCGCGCGAAGAGTGACAATGGCATTTACAACAATCGGAGAATTGCCGAGGTTATCAAGCTGATATTTAACGCGGGTATTGCTGGTTGTGGGGTCGGTGCCGTCAAGGGTATAGTAAATTTCCGCGCCCTCGGTCTGGCTTGTAAGCTTGATCTGCGTGCCCGCCTTAACGGTGCCCGAAGCGGAGCTTGCGGAGGGCGCGTTGGTCTTAAGCGGTCTTGTTTTCTGATACGCAAGAAAGTCCGCGACATTATCCGTCACGCCGATCGAATCGAAAATAATCTGACTGCCCTCGGCTTCGTGAGCGTGCCATACAAGCGCCGTAGTGAAATTATTACTGCCATTCTGGCATACCGAATCAACAAGATCAGACCAGTTGCGGTTATAGTCGGCTCCCCAGTCCTTATTATAGCTCGTTGTTTTAAGGTCTATCATAACATAGCCCTCAAAGCCGGAGGGATTAAAGCTTTCTGTGTACTCCGCAACCTCGCCTGTAGTTGTGTTATAGGTGGTAACTGCGCCCCTAAAGCCTGTTCCCTCTCCGTCCTTTAAGATAGGTGTGCTTAGTCTAATACCCTCGGGAGCGCTTACCCAAAAGAAGAAACAGCCCATACTCTTAAGCGTTGCAGGAGTAAGACTCCGAAACTCCGCGCCATCAAAAAACAGATTTACGTTAAACTGATTTGGTGAGCTTGTAACGGTATACGCCACAGCCTTCCCGTCGGGCGAAAGGTTATCCACAACGGTGTGCGAAACCGAAGCCTCGTTATATACCTCCATTGAATCGTGCTCGCCGGTAAACGCTATATACATTTTGGGAGCCGTCTCAGCGGAGCAAAACAGATTTATTCCGCAGGCGGTTATCAGCATTACCGCCGATAATAAGGCTGCCGTAAGCTTTGTAAAGCGCGGCGATAAGGATAATTTTTTCATTCTTATTCCTCCTGTAAATTGATTTTAATATCTGAACCGATAAAAAACAATTTTTTAATGCAAAAAAGCATTTTTTATCGGTTCATTTCCCGCCCGAAACGGGCGGGAAATAAAAATGTGGAATTTATTTAGCCATTATAGCATTCAACTGAGCATAATAGTCGGTTGAGAAGGTAACGCTGTCAATAACGAGCGAACGGTCCACAAGACTGTTAGCCGAAAGGTCGAACTGGAAGCCTGTTATGTCGTTTTTTGCGGCATATTCCGTCCACGGAGTATTCGCATCTCCAATCGTCGCGCTGCGAAGATCAAACATTACATAGCCCTCAAATTCGGTGAAATTGAGGCTTGCGCCTGCGGCATAGGTTGTAAGCTCCTTAGTCTTAAGATTATAAACGGTAACAGGAGCGTTTATAGACTTATAGGATCTGATTCCGAACTTAACATCGAAGTTATTGCCGTTATCAAGCTTTACATAATAGCTTAGCATTGTAGCTGACGAAAGTAAATCGCGGTTTGCGGTGAAGTTTGTGTCTATTCCGCCCTCAGCCCAACCGGCATTTTTGATTGTCGCAACCTCTTCTTTGGTGTAGCTAAGCTTTAATGCTGTGCCGTCAGGCGAAACGTCGTCAACGGTAGTGTATTTACGGCCGCTTGAAGCGGTGCCGTTGTTGTATTCTGTCCATACCCAACCGGTATTACCGTTTGTACCGTCGTTTACAACAACATTCTTAAGCAGAGACTTAAAGTAAGCGTCAATCGTTTCAAAGCTTTCCTTGCTATAGGACAAGTTGCGTACCTCGGTGGAATGTCCTGCGGCAATTAAATTAAAGTACTGTGTGAAATCGTTTAGCTTATCAAGCGCCGGAACATCAGTGTTGTTAACTTTAATTTTACAGTTAGCAAGATCGTAGCATATATAGCCTTCAAATCCGGCGGGAAGCTGGAATTGACCGGAAACAGCAGTAATTGAGCCGTTGTTAATATCATAAGCATACGCCGTTCCCTCAAGATTGTACCACGCCTGATTTATCCAGAGGAAAGCGTTTGTTGCGACAGCGGAATTATTCTTGAAATAATAACTTAACGTCTGCACTCCGGCGGTATCAATGTTGTTCCAGACTTCTGACTCCCCTTTGTTCAACCATAAATACTTTTCCTCGGTACCTGATGAATTATCATTTTCTCCGCCCTTATGTATTTCAATAAACTCGGGAGTTCCGTCAAGGCTTGCGGCAACATCAAATATTCTTGCCTTAACAGCGGTGTAGTTCTCGTTTTCGAGGAGCTGATCAAGACCGTAGGCTGTGCCGTTATCATTCGAGAAGGTCTGTCAGTTATAAAGGTAAAGACCGCCGCGGTTAGCCAAGGGCTGCTCCATTAAAAGCTCATAGCAGATGTTAAGCTGTGTCAAAGCGTGAGCCGCGGTATCGGCTGAGGGTTCACGCTCTGTGTAAACTCCGGGCAGGAACCAGTATTTAGCGTTTGTAAGACCGGTGTTTGTCTTCATTTCCTCAAACAAAGTTCTCATTTGTCCTATTTCAGTTGGTTGATACCAGTCAAAGGCAATATCGGTTACATACTGATAAGCCTTTTCAACCGCCGCCGCCTGATGTACCTCAGCGACAGCCAAAACAGCAAACTGACGTTTTTCGGGATATTTGGTATAGAGATATTCGCTTAATTCCTTAAACTGTGCAAGCTTGCCCGCATCATTTTCCGAAGCGCCTGTTATTTCCTCAAACTCAAAGCCCGCAACGGTGTTCCAGAGCTTTTCGGCTTTAAGAGTATTAACATACTTATCGAGATTGGCACGTTTATTTTCGTAACCGTCTGCATCGTTAAAGTATGCTTCCCAGACCCCTATCCAAGCGGCGGAATCACGCTCCTTAGCGGTGCGGACGTCGGATATGTCGTTTCCGGGATAGTAGTTAATAAATTCACTCTCGGCTTTTTCAGTACCGTAAACCTTATTCCAGTCGCCTGCGGTCAAATGATAAATTGAAAAACCTACCTGACTGTTAGCGGATGTTACGGTATCTTTTTTAAGCTCTGCCGGAGGAAGAAGTCTGTCGTGCACCTCTTTGGAAACGGCAGCCTTTTGGTATTCAGCGCCTAAAAGCTGTTTTCTGAGGTTGGAAACCGTTGTAGCCGAGGTTGTGTCGTTATTTCCGCCGTAGCTGATATTAGGAACATAGACTGTTGCTTCCGAAATTCCTGCAGCGTTTTTCTTTAAGCGTACAAGGTCAAGAATGTCGGCGGAGCCGTCCTTATTAGCGTCGCCCTCAAGAGTGATTTCAAGTCTGCTCTCGATAAATTCGTCAACCGATTTTACATATGTAAGATTGCCGATATAATAGCTTTCACCGACCTGTAAATCAGAGAGACAGGCATTAAAGGCGGGAGTTTTCATATATCCGCCTTCGGCGACGCGCTGTTTCCAGGTTTTTGTAATGTCGTCTTTTTTTGTATTGGTAGAATCAAGAAGTACAAAGATATAGCCCTCAAAGCCTGCGGGGACAGTAATTGATCCGCTTTCAACTCCTGTAATTGTCTGATTTACGGTATCGAAAAGTCTGTAAGATGGCGTTATATACGTCCAGCCGTCTGCCTCGTCAAACATACCGAGGACAAGTGGCTTTGCCGATGTGTTTTTAAACCATACAGCCACAGCTTCATTTTTAGAAACAAAATCATTTGAGAAAGCGTATTCGCCAAGCTGTGTATTATTTGATTCAAAGTACATCGGATACCATTCATTTTTTACTTCAGCAGCTTTATACTGTCTGCAATTGCCGTCGGGAGAAACTCCGCTGACTTCAATAGTTTTCCCACCCCAATCGCTCATTGGAGTGCTTAATGTATTTGATTTTGTGCTTAACACCTG
>CALWUZ010000133.1 GCA_944384845.1 uncultured Clostridia bacterium | reverse complement strand
TATTTGTCTCCGTAAAGCACCCTGCATTCACGCCCTAAAATGACGTTTGTTTTCGCTTTGTTTATATTGAGCTGAACGCTTTTAAGACTGCTGCCGCAGAGGGTTTTAAGTCGGGAAATAAGCTTCTGTTCAAAGGGCAGCTTTTCTCCGTTTATTACGGCACAGAACATAATTTCATTCGTTTTTTCAGCAAGACGCAGATAAATATGGCGCAGCAGACCCTTTCCGCTTTGCTCGTCATATATGCTGATTCTGTTTTCTGCCGCCCATTCGGAGCATTCTGCGGTAATTTTACCGAAAATTTCCGGCTGCAGGGCGCAGCAGCCGCATTTTACTATCCTGTGGGAATGAAAGGCGTAAAAGCCGACCGAGCCGTCCGCCGCCACGGGATATTGCGCCTTATTCCGGTAACGGTCCGGGCTGTCTGACCTGATTATAGGCTGTGGCTTTATATCTGTGCCGCCGATGCGTTTCATTGTCTCATATACTTTATTGTATTTAATACGGCATTCCGCCTCATAGGTTATATGGCGGAAAGCACAGCCGCCGCACTGTCTGAAGGAGGGGCAGTCGTTTTCGACGCGGTCGGGGGACGGGATGATTATTTCCTCAGCCTTTGCGAAGGCATAGGAGCTTTTGACCTTCAGTATTTTCGCCCTTATTTTGTCCCCTACCGCGGTCATAGGAACAAAAACCGCCATTCCGTCATATTTTCCGACGCCGCTGCCCTCGTTCGTGACGTCGGTTATATCGATAATTACTTCCTCGTTTTTCCGCATATTACGCTCCGTTTTTTTATTATAACTATTATATTACAAAACCGGTCTTATAACAAGCGGAGCTTTATGCGTCACTTTAAACAACGTGGCGGCTTCTGTTTTGTGAAAAAAGTAAAAGTTTACGAAAAATTCATATTTTTCACACATATGGCTTGACTTTTGGAAATAAGCTGTTAAAATATAATTACGAAATTCGACATTATTATGCTAACAAAGCGGCAGGGTAATAATCTTGTCGTTTTATTTTTCCCCTTTGCGGCTTCCGCAGAGGGGGATTTTTTTGCCTGATTTATTTAAAGCAGGCAAAAATATTGACAATATGGTGTTTATATGATAGTATATCGAAAAAGTAAGGAGTGAATAAGTATGTTCTTTATCATCGTTCGATGCCTGCGATGAAGCTTGTACTGTTTTAGGTACAGGCTTAAGAGCTATGTGCCTAAAGAATGATGAAAAGAACATACTTCTTTTTATTGTACTGTTAACGGCATGTAGCTGTTAACAGTATTTTTTTATTATCAGGAGGTCAGTTTTATGAAAATGGTTCAATCAACGCTTAATAAGGCAATATATGAAACGATTAATTTGCCGGAAAATGCTTCGATTGTTGATTTGGGATGCAGGAATGCCGGCTATCTGAACGGTATTATAGAAGCATTTCCGGGCAAAGTTGCAAAAGCTGTCGGAGTAGACGTAAAGGACAAAGATTTCGGCAACATTGCATACGGCGCGCCGGTTGAGCTTAAAGTAATGAATTGTGCGGAAAAACTTGCTTTTTCCGATAATTCTTTTGATTTGGTTTTGGCAAAAGATATTCTGGAATGTATTACAGATAAACAGGCCTTCGTCAAGGAGATATACAGAATTCTAAAGCCGGGCGGTGAGGTCATTTGTGTTAATGCCGATTTTGACAGCACAATTTATAACGGTGAGAACAAAGATCTGATTACAAAGGTGATCCATGCTTATGCCGTCACAAAACAAAACTGGATGGATAATATCGACAGTTGGATGGGCAGAAGGACATACAGCGTATTTCATAATTCCGGATTTTTTGAAAGCAGCGTATTTGTTCACAGCGTTATTGAAACCGAATATAAAGAAGGCAGATCCGGCTATGAGTTCAGCAAAAATATCGGCTGGCTTGTAGGAGAGAGTAGCGATTGGGTTGCAGGTGAAAATACAGGTGTACTTACAAAAGAGGAATATGATGAGTTTATAAGTGACTTGATTAAAACAGATGAATCAGGAAATTATTTATTTTCAAAGCCTTATTATATTTACAAAGGCATAAAAAATAATGCTTAAAAATATAAACCGTCAGGAAGCAAGCAGCTTCCTGACGGAAACAGGTGTTACTATTCGTCAAGCGAGCAGATGTCCTCATAGGTCTCACGTCTGATTGCAACATAGTCACGCTCGCCGTTAAGCATTACAACCGGCGGTCTTCCCACGCGGTTATAGTTTGACGCCATCGAATAATTATAGGCGCCGGTTGTAAGCACCGCTAAAATTTCACCGCGGCAAGGCTTAGGCATCACGACGTTTTCCTGAATGAGGTCGCCCGACTCGCAGCACCGTCCCGCGACTGTGGCGGTAAAGTTCTTGACCGCGTCCGCGCGCGAGGCTAAAATTACGGTGTAGGGCGATTCATAAAGGGTGTAACGCGGATTATCGGTCATTCCGCCGTCTATTGAAACATAATTTTTGTATCCCTTTATTTCCTTGACGCTTCCGACTGTGTAAAGCGTCATTCCCGCGTCGGCAACAATACTTCTGCCTGGTTCCATAAGTATCGCGGGCATTTCAAGCTTCAGTGCGGAGCATTTCTTTTGGAGAGCCGCCGCCACCTCGGCTATTTTTTCTCCGTAGTCAATCGCAGGGTCGCTTTCGGTATAGCGTACGCCGAAGCCGCCGCCGAGATTAAGCGTGCCCGCGGTAAATTTAAGCCTGTCCCTTGCTTCGGCGATAAAGTCAAGCATAATCTCAGCCGCGTCGGTAAAAGGCCGGGACTCAAAAATCTGAGAGCCGACATGGCAGTGAAAGCCGGAAAGGCTGACGTTTTTAAGCTCAAGAGCTTTTTTTACCAGCTCAAGCGCCTGTCCCGTTTCAATCGGGACTCCGAATTTTGAATCGACTGCTCCGGTGGAAATTTTTTTGTGGGTATGAGGGTCAATGCCCGGAGTAAGCCTCAGGAGGATTTTCTGAACTATGCCGGCAGCGCCCGCTATGCGGTTGAGGGCGAAAAGCTCGTCCTCACCGTCGACCACTATATGACCGACTTTGTTTTCAATGGCAAAGCGCAGGTCGCTGTCGGTTTTATTGTTTCCGTGGAAAAAGCTGTTTTCCATCGGGAAGCCGGCGGTGGCGGCGGTGTAAATCTCTCCGGGGGAGACAACGTCGATATCAATACCCTCTTCCGCCATAATGCGGTATATCTGACGGCAGGAAAACGCTTTTCCGGCAAACTCCGGCGCCGAGCCCGCGGGGAAATATTTTTCCATAGCGACCTTATAGCCTCTAACATGATCACGTATTTTATTCTCGTCCATCAGGCAGAGCGGGGTTCCGTATTTTTCCGCCAGCTCAACGGTGTCGTATCCGGCAAAGGTGAGATGTCCTCTGCCGTTTACCGAAATATTATCGCAAATCATTTTTTCTCCTTACAGTAAGCCTTTAAGGCGTTCCGCCGCCTTAAGGGTGGACTCGCGGCTGCCGAAGGAGGTCAGGCGGAAATAGCCCTCGCCCGCGGCGCCGAAGCCCGCACCGGGCGTTCCCACAATCTGAACGTTTTCAAGCAGATAATCGAAAAATTCCCAGGATTCAGCTCCGTTCGGGCATTCAAGCCACAGATAAGGCGAATTTTCGCCGCCGGTGTAGTAAATTCCCTTTGACTTAAGCACCTCGCCTATGATGCGGGCGTTTTCCATATAATAGGCTATTGACTCGCGGCACTGCTTTTGACCCTCGGGGGACAGCGCCGCCTCTGCCGCGCGCTGGACGATATAGGGTACTCCGTTGAATTTTGTCGCCTGACGGCGGGACCAAAGGAAGGAAAGCTTGTTTTCCCCTGCGGTAAGCCGGTCCGGAAAAACCGACCACGCGCAGCGTGTTCCGGTAAAGCCGGCAGTTTTTGAAAAGCTGCATATTTCGACGGCGCAGCTTTTCGCCCCCTCAATTTCATATATTGAATGCGGATAGTTTCCGCTGATAAACGCCTCGTAAGCTGAATCGAATATGATAAGCGAGCCGGTTTTATTCGCGAAGTCCACCCATTCGCGAAGCCCCTCGCGGCTGTAAACGGCGCCGGTCGGATTGTTCGGAGAGCAGAGGTAGACGATATACGGTTTTTCCTCTATGCCGCGCGGAAGGGGCAGAAAGCCGTTTTCGCGGCTGCCGGTCAGAAAAGTTACCTTGTGACCGCTCATTATATTGCTGTCAAGATACACCGGATAAACCGGATCGGGTATCAGAATCTCGTTGTCGCCTAAAATATCGACAATGTTGCCGACGTCGCTTTTAGCGCCGTCAGAAACGAAAATTTCCTCCGGACTTAAATCGACCGGAAACTTTTTGTAATAGTCAGATATAGCTTTGCGCAGAAAGTCGTAGCCGTATTCGGGAGCGTAGCCCCTGAAGGTCTCGGCTCTGCCCATTTCGTCGGAAGCGGTTTTAAGCGCGTTTACAACAACCGGCGAGAGAGGCAGGGTAACGTCCCCGATGCCGAGTCTTATTATTTCCGCATCGGGATGTGCCGCCGAATAGGCGTTTACCCGCTTTGCAATCTCTGAGAAAAGATAGTTTTTCTTAACGTTGAAATAGTTTTGATTTATATTGATATTAAGGCTCATATTCATACACTCCGTCATAAACTTTTTCTGCCGCTCCCCTCATATAAACATGAGAATTTCCGGCGTATGTTATATAAAGATCTCCGCCCTTAAGGTGAACGGTGATTTCATCGCCCTTTTTGCAGAAGCCGTTAAGCACCGCCGCGACCGCCGCCGCGCAGGCGCCGGTGCCGCAGGCGAAGGTTTCCCCGCTGCCGCGCTCCCAAACCCGCATTTCAAGATTGCTGCCGTCAATAACCCTTATAAATTCCGTGTTTACCTGTTCGGGGAAAATCGGGCTGAACTCAAAAGCAGGACCGATTTTTTCAAGCTCAAGGTCTTTCACGCCGCCGCAGAAAACCACCGCATGCGGATTGCCCATTGAGACGGCAGTGATGCGGTACTCCTTTCCGGCAATTATAACAGGCTCGTTAATCATTCTGTCTCCGTCAAAAAGCACCGGAATTTCCTTTGGGGCAAATACAGGCTCGCCCATATCTACCGTAAGGCTTGCGGCTTTCCCGTTTCGCTCGGTTACTTTAAGAGTTTTTATGCCGCTTAAGGTCTCCACCCTCAAGGTTTCTTTGCGGGCGATGCCGGAGTCATAAATATATTTTCCTACGCAGCGTATGCCGTTGCCGCACATTTTCCCCTCGCTTCCGTCAAGGTTGAACATACGCATTTTGGCGTCGGCTTTATCAGAGGGACAAATCAGTATCACCCCGTCGGCTCCGACCGAGGTTCTGCGCGGTGACATTATCTTCGCTAAACGTCCGGGATCGTCTATCTGCTGCTTAAAACAGTTGATATAAATATAGTCGTTCCCGATGCCATGCATTTTTGTGAACTCAATTTTTTGCATATTTTCTCCCTTAAAGATTTATTCCCGCCCTGCGCATCTCGTTAAAGAGCACTTCGCGGTGCGCCGGCTCCATCTGCGTCAGCGGCAGGCGCAGATAATTCTCGCAGAAGCCCATCGCCGCCATCGCCGCCTTTACCGGAATTGGGTTTACCTCGCTGAACAGCGCCTTTATAAGCGGCAGATACTTAAGCTGCATAGCGGCGGCGCCTTTTATATCTCCCGCTTTGAAGCGCGCGCAGAGCTCGGCGGATTCGCGCGGAAGCAGATTGGCAAGCACCGAAATGCAGCCCTTTCCGCCAAGCGACATAATCGGCACTATCTGATCGTCGTTGCCTGAGTAAATATTTATCTTGTCGCCGCAGAGAGCGGCGATTTCAGCCACTGCGGAAATATTTCCTCCGGCTTCCTTTATTCCCGAAATATTCGGATGCTCCGACAGCGCCTTTACCGTAACGGGCGCAATGTTTACGCCGGTGCGTGAAGGCACGTTATAAAGTATTACCGGAGCGGTCGCTCTGTCCGCAATCTCGGTGAACAGCCTTACAAGACCGTTTTGTGTGGCTTTGTTGTAATAGGGGGTAACCACTAAAACGCCGTCCGCTCCCGCCTTGCAGGAAAATTCGGTAAGATCAACGGCATACGCCGCGTCGTTGGAGCCTGTTCCGGCGATTATCGGTACGCGGCGGTTCGCTCTTTTCACGGCGAAGGCTATAGCTTCGCGGTGCTCCTCGTCGGTAAGGGTTGAAGCCTCGCCGGTTGTACCGCAGATTACAAGGGCGTTTACCCCCTCCTCTATCTGCCAGTCAATGAGCCGTCCGAAAGCCTCGTAATCAATACCGTCCGGAGTGGTCGGTGTAATAAGCGCGGTTGCAATGCCTTCAAAAACAGGTGCTTTCATTTTCAACACGTTCCTTTACAAAAAAATTGCAATAAAAAATAGCCGATTGCCGGCTATCAAAAATCAGAAAACACGCTTTTGTGCGCGCCGATACCTTCATTTCGATAGCTCTCCGCAAAAGCGACAGTAAACCGGATGTTGTTCCGTTTTACCAGAAAGACAGCCCGCCGGCAGTCCTTCTTCGGCGACTGCTCCTTTTGCCATTGACCTCATCCCGCCGGATTTAACATTCAAAAGCTACTGATAGCAAATCGCGCCTCTATCCTTATTGCTTAAAATTTAACATATATTACGGCGTTTGTCAAGCCCCTTAAGCCAAATATTATTTAAAACGGCTTCCGTTTACAAAAATGATTGACATTTTGATTCTTTTTGCTTAAAATGTATTATACGGATATATATGCCATAAAATAATACAGAAAGGAATCCGTTTGTTGTAAACCTGAAGCGCCGGGACCGTTTATATGGCATAGCGGTTGACGAGGATGGGGAGCATCGAAAGATTCGGCGGATGCCCCACGGCAGACATGTCGTAAACAGACGTTTAAAACCCGGGAGTAATTCCGGAACAGAGGCGTCCTGCTATGTCATTATAAAAAACGGTATGTACCGAACGGCTGCCGCGCGGAAAGACGGGTTTATAAGTCCGTCTGTTCCGTCGTATGTTAATTGCGCTTTTCTTTGATTTTCGCACCTTTCGGCATACCGCGGAAAGGTGTATTTTTATGTGTGGAATAGTTGGCTTTACAGGAAAGACACAGGCCGCCGGCTTTTTGCTTGACGGTCTTGAAAGACTTGAATACAGGGGATATGATTCGGCGGGAATCGCCGTGCTTGACGGCGGAAAGCTTGAAACAGTCAAAACCACCGAGCGCATTAAAAATTTGAAGGATAAGACCGAAAACGGGAAAAAGGTAAAAGGAACCATAGGTATCGGTCATACCCGCTGGGCGACTCACGGCGCCCCGTCGCATGAAAACGCCCATCCCCATACCTCGCAGAACCGAAAATTTGCGGTGGTGCATAACGGTATAATCGAGAATTATATAGCCCTGCGCGAGGAGCTGAAAGCGGAGGGAGTGGATTTCGTCAGCGAAACCGATACCGAGGTTATACCGCAGCTGATTGAAAAATATTATGACGGTGACTTTTTTTCGGCGGTTGCGAAAGCAGTTTCAAGGCTTGAGGGCTCTTATGCGCTGGGAATACTCTGCGCGGACTGCCCCGATACGCTTATTGCGGTTAAAAATTTCAGTCCGCTTATTATTGGGCTGTCAAAGGACGCCGGCTTTATAGCGTCGGATGTTACCGCCATAGTCTCACATACAAAGGATATACTTTATATGGAGGATGGGGATATGGCGGTGCTTACGCCCGAAGGCGTAAAGCTGTATGATTCAAAAGGAAACGAAATCTCAAGAAAGCCCTCGGTTATAAACTGGGATGTTGCCGCCGCGCAGAAGAGCGGGTACGACCATTTTATGATGAAGGAGATAATGGAGCAGCCCGGCGCGGTCGCCCGTACGATCGAAAGCCGTATCAGAGGCAGGGAAATTGTTTTCGACGGTATCAGCCTTGACGGGGAAAAGCTTAAGAATACAGAGCGTATAGAAATTGTCGCCTGCGGCTCTGCGTATCATGCCGGAATGGTCGGCAAGTATCTGTTCGAGGAGCTTTTAAGGATACCGACCGAGGTTGATTACGCCAGCGAGTTCCGCTACCGCAATCCCATTATAAACGAAGGAACGCTTACTGTTATAATAAGTCAGTCAGGCGAGACGGCAGACACTCTTGCCGCTCTGAGGGAAGCCAAAAGAAGAGGCTCTCATGTGCTTTCAATAGTCAACGTCGTAGGCAGCTCTATTGCCAACGCGTCGGACGACGTTTTATACACCTGGGCGGGTCCCGAAATTGCCGTAGCCACCACAAAGGGATATTCAACTCAGCTTTCAGTGCTTTATCTGCTGGCTGTCTGGGCGGCGCGGATTCTCCGCCCGGAGCAGAGTGCAAGGACGGAAAAGCTGTTCGACGAGCTTGTAAAGCTTCCCGAGCTTATCGAAAAGGTGATATTAAGCGAGCCAAAGATAAAGGAAATGGCAAAGCGCTGCGGAGACCCTGAATCGCTTTTCTTTATAGGCAGAAATGTTGATTACGCGGTATCGCTTGAGGCGTCGCTCAAATTAAAGGAAATATCCTACATCCACTCCGAGGCATACGCCGCCGGCGAGCTGAAGCACGGCACTATCTCTTTAATTGAAGAGGGGCGGACGGTAATAGCCCTTGCCTGCTATGAGGAGCTTTTTGAAAAGCTGCTCAGCAATATTAAAGAGGTGAAGGCGCGGGGGGCTCAGGTTATTGCCTGTGCCGTTGAGGGGCATACCGAAATTGCAAAGGAAGCAGAGAATGTTATTTATATTCCTAAAACCGATCCGTTGCTTTTAGCTTCGCTTGAGGTGATTCCGTTCCAGATATACGCTTATTACGTTGCGCTTTACAAGGGCTGCGACATTGATAAGCCGCGAAATCTTGCAAAATCCGTCACGGTAGAATAAAATTTTTAAAAACCGCCTTTTTTGGATAGACAAAAGAGGCGGTTTATTATATAATTGATTGTGTATGTTACTTAATATGCGGAGGGAATTATGGAGAAGATACTTGTGCTTGACTTCGGCGGTCAGTATAATCAGCTTATCGCCAGAAGAGTAAGGGAAAACAACGTTTATTCCGAAATCAGACCCTATACCGTTCCGGTAAAGGAAATAAAGGCGGAGGGCTACAGCGGAATTATTCTGACCGGCGGACCGAAAAGCGTTTACGGTGAAAACGCCGTGCTTTACAGCAGGGAGCTTTTTGAACTCGGCATACCCGTAATGGGCATTTGCTACGGCGCGCAGCTTATGGCTCACATTATGGGCGGCGTCGTTGAGGCGGGAGCGAGCGAATACGGAAAGGTTGAGGTCAAGGTAGACAGCGCAAGCAGGCTGTTTGCCGATATACCGGCAAAAACCGTATGCTGGATGAGCCATACCGACTACATAAAGCAGGTGCCGGTGGGCTTTAAAATAGCGGGCAAAACCGACGTCTGTCCTGTCGCGGCTATGGAGGATGCCGCGAAAAAGCTTTACGCGGTGCAGTTCCATCCGGAGGTTATGCATACGCCGCTCGGCTCAAAAATGATAAGAAATTTTCTTTACAATGTCTGCGGCTGCAGGGGCGAATGGACTATGGCGTCCTTTACCGCAAGAACCGTTGAGAGTCTCAAAAATAAAATCGGGGACAAAAAGGTACTCTGCGCGCTGTCAGGAGGCGTCGACAGTGCGGTCGCCGCTCTGCTGCTGCACAGGGCGGCGGGAAGCAATCTGACCTGTATTTTTGTCGATCACGGTCTGCTCCGCAAGGATGAGGCAAAGCAGGTCAATGAGCTGTTCAGAGGTACATATAATATAAATCTTGTATCTGTTGACGCGTCCGAGCAGTTTTTAGGTCAGCTGCGCGGTATCAGCGATCCCGAGCAGAAGCGCAAGATTATAGGCAGGGAGTTTATCCGTGTTTTTGAAGCGGAGGCCAAAAAAATCGGCAGGGTCGATTATCTTGTTCAGGGAACAATCTATCCTGACTGCATCGAATCCGGCGTAGGGGACGCTGCACTTATAAAGAGCCATCACAATGTCGGCGGGCTCCCCGAGCATGTTGATTTTGACGAGATTATAGAGCCGCTGCGCGATTTGTTTAAGGACGAGGTGCGCAAGGTTGGCCTTGAATTGGGCATGCCCGAAAATATGGTTTACCGTCAGCCGTTTCCGGGACCGGGACTCGGCGTCCGAATAATAGGCGAGCTTACGAGAGAAAAGATTGCAATTCTGCAGGAGGCTGACGCTATATTCCGTGAGGAAGTTGCGAATGCCGGTCTTGACCGTGAAATCGGTCAGTATTTCGCCGTACTTACGGATATGCGCTCAGTAGGTGTTATGGGCGATTTCAGGACGTATGACTATACCGTTGCGCTGCGTGCGGTGATGACCTCTGATTTTATGACGGCAGATTGGGCAAGACTTCCGTACGATGTGCTTGATGCGGCTTCCCGCCGGATAGTAAACGAGGTGAAAGGGATAAATCGCGTTGTTTACGATATAACCTCAAAACCGCCGGCTACTATTGAGTGGGAATAATATAGTAACGCCCCGAAGCCCTTTATTTATGCGGCTTTCGGGGTGTTTTTTTATTTCCGTGGCTCTAATATGGTTCTAAAATCAACGGAATTACACTTATTCCACATTTTTTGGCTCC
>CALWUZ010000132.1 GCA_944384845.1 uncultured Clostridia bacterium | reverse complement strand
GCTGAGGCGCCGTACGGTTAGCTCGGATTTGGAATAATTGCGGACAATTTCGTTTGGGGAGAGGGGGGAATAGAAGATATTGATGTCAATTTTACGCCGGGCGACCTGAACGGCGATATGTCTGTCGATATAAGAGACCTTGTAAGGCTTAAAAAACACCTTGCAAACGATGCGCCTGTCGAATCCGCCGCCGACTTTGACTGTGACGGCGATACCGACGCGGTTGATCTTGCCGGGATGCGCAGGTCACTTACAGGTGAGGCGCCGCTGTCAACCATTAAGGGCGATATTAACTGCGACGGTTTTGTAAGCCGTGTTGATCTTGAGCTTCTGCGTCTGTGGCTCGGCGGGCAGAAGATGGATTTGCCGCTTGCGGCAGACGTAAACGGCGACGGCGCGGTAAATGCCGCCGACGCTGAGCTTTTGGAAAGCATGATACGGCAGAACGCCTGAAGCTCATAGCTCCGAAAATTTAACCTCATTGTTTACGATTTGATATACCGTAAACAATGAGGTGATTTTATCACCAAATCTCAGCTTTAATAAACGGTGATTAAATCAGGTGTGAACTGCCTTGCGGAGGTAAAGAAATGATTGGATTGAAACGAGGAACAGTAGTCTTATACGAACACGAAAAGGAATGGGAGGCTGAGGCTCAGAAAACAATTTGCCGTTTAAAAAATATATCAGGCAATGTTTTCAAAGACATACAGCATGTGGGCAGCACGTCTATACCTTCAATAAAGGCAAAGCCCATAATTGACATTGCGGCGGCGGCAGACAGCTTTGACGACGTTCTCGCTTTTGAAAAGGAGCTTGAGGACAACGGATTTTACTATCGCCCGAACGCGCGGTCGTACCTTAAAAATCAGTTGCTGTTTGTCTGCGGCAGTTATTATGACGGTTCGGGAGATTTGCAGACTCACTTTATCCACGTTGTACGGACAAACAGTATTGACTGGTTAAACTACATAAATTTCAGAGATTATCTTAACAGCACTCCTTCTGCCGCAAAGGAGTATGAGGCTTTAAAAATATCCCTTGCTTTACATACGCCGGAAGACAGAGAAAAATATCTCAGGGGAAAGCATAAGTTTATTGTTTATACCTTAAGGAAAGCGCTTGCTTATTCGTATCTCGGCAAAACCGTAACCGTAAAAATCGACCGTCCGATAGGATATATACATAAAAAGGATAAATATACTCTGACATATCCTGTAAACTACGGTTATATCCCGGGTGTTGCAGGAGGAGATGGTGAAGAGCTTGATGTTTATCTGTTGGGCGTAGATACTCCGGTAAAGGAATATGCTGCACAAATTATCGGCATTGTCCATCGGCACAGCGATGCAGAAGACAAGCTTGTTGCCGCGCCTGAAGGAATGAGCTTTACCGCTGAAGAAATTACGGAGGCGGTTAAATTCCAGGAACAGTATTATGATAGCAAAATCGAGATTTTTGGCGCAACAAAATGTGCGATGTACTTTCCGGATAGATAATGCAAAGCCTGATAACCTGCCTTTTCTCAGAAAAATGGCTGAACTGCGGAAGAATAATATTTCCGGTAATTAGTAACAGCGAATTTATTGAGATTTTTTTATTCCTTTTTCATCAGTTCTTCCGGTTAAATAGTCAAGTGATACATCAAAGCAGTCAGCTATTTTAACAAGTATATCAAGCCTTGGTTCTCTGGTCATTAGTTCATAATTTTGATATGTTTTTTCAGTAATATCACAATATACGGCGACTTCCCATTGTGAAAAGCCTTTTTCTGCACGACAGGCTTTAAGACGTTTTGAGAGAATTTCCAACATTTTTTATCACCTACAAATGTTCTTGACATTTGTATTATGAATGAGTAAAATGATAAATATACCAACAAATGTTGGTGATTTCTGTAATAAAACTCTCTAAAAGGGGCTTGAAGAAAATATGGAGCTTACAGAGGAATATAAACAGCTTACAAATATTGATATAGAAGAACAAAGACAAATCTGGGATGAACGGGGAAAGGGCTTTTATGGAGAGTATCTTTTATTTTGTGAGTTATATAAAGTGGTTGCCGGCAACTGTAAAATTCTTATGAATCTTATTATTCCGGCTGAGTTTTCAGGTACCACTGAAATAGACTTATTGTTAATTCACGAGACAGGATTATATGTTTTTGAAATTAGAAATTATAAGGGAACTATTTACGGAAAAGATACAGATAGAATTTGGACACAGTATTTTCGTACTTCTCCGAATTACAAATTTAAAAATCCTGTAGAGCAAAACGGCTATCACATTCGCGCTTTAAAAAAGCTGTTTTCAGATATACCAATACAATCGCTGATTGTATTTACCAGCCACGAATGCAATATAAAAGTAAATAACTCAAATCAAAATATAGATATTTGTTTATTGCAGAATGTGAAAAGCACTCTTTCAAATAGGTTCAGTAAAAGCGATGAAAAATTATCAATGGATAATATAGACGAAATATTCAGAAAATTATTGATCTATTCGCCTATGCAAAAAAAGGTATCGTTTAATAAAAACACGGCGACTTTTTATTCGTGGATACAACCGGTTATTTCAAAGCTCGAAGCCGAAAAGTCAGAATTGGAAAGGGAGAAAAACCGTTGGGCTTTATTAAATGAAAATTTAAAAAAAGCAAAAACCAAAGGTATTATGGTAAATATTTTTATTGCCGTAGTATGTATTGTTATATCTGTATTTGCAATTTTTGCAATAAGAAAAGAGTATGATAATGATATTGCTGCATTAAAGCAAAATTTTTTGCATGTAGATGAAATTGGCAACGATTACATAGATTCTTTGAATTCCTATGTTGAAATTTCAAATGTTTCGCTTTCGCCTTTATCGGACGATGCCGTTTCGTTTACAGCCAGAATTGCCGTAAAAAACGATACATACGGCATATTGCTTACAGAAGATTCTAAATATATAGTTATGACAGATTCGGGTAAAGTCTTTGAATATAATGTTTTCGGCGACCACTTACCTTATCAACCGATCGCAAATCAAATAGGCAAAGGTATTCGTGAATACAATGATTTAGCAGAAGCGCAATTTTTTGGGATTTCAAATACAGATGATATATCATATATCAAACTTACGAATGTTGAGATGTTTAAATTGGATATCCGAAGAACTGTAGTAAAAGACAATCTTGAAATTGAGTTATATTTAAGGTGAAATTATTGTTATCGGACGAAGTATTCGTTGCTTGACTTTGGTCTTTGGAGATTCAATAAAAAAACGAACCGTCGTAAAATCGGCGGTTCGTTTTGATGAGATCCTAAAATTCACGCACTCAGATAATATCTTACAAGCGACTGAAGGAGTGTGTCGCGGTCAATCTTTCTGATAAGATTGCGCGCGTTGTTATGAGTGGTGATATATGTCGGGTCCTCGGACAGGATATAGCCGACGATCTGATTGATAGGATTGTAGCCTTTTTCCTTCAGGGCGTCATAAACCAGGGTAAGTATGTTCCTGATTTCGCGCTCGGTCTGTTCTCCTATGGAAAAGGTCATAGTTCTGTCATTCATAATAAACACCTCTCATAATCCGTTTTCTTATATTTTATATCTTTTCTTAAGAAATTTCAAGGGCTATTTTCTTAATTCTGCGCCCGCCGCCTCAAGATTTTTGATTATGGCGGAGGAGACGGCTTCAATTTCCGTATCTGAAAGCGTGCCGTCCGCAGAGCGGAGCCATACGCTGTAAGCCACGCTCTTTTTGCCTTCGGGTATCTGCGAGCCGGAATAAACGTCAAACAGGCGTATGCTTTCAAGCAGTCTGCCCGCGCCTTTGGCTATGGCGTTCTCAAGCGTTCCCACCGGAAGCTCCTTATCGCAGAGCAGGGCGAAATCGCGCTCGACCGCAGGATATTTCGGAAGCGGTTTGTATACCGTTTTGCGCTTGTTTATACTAAGAAGCATATCAAGCTTTATCTCGGCTGTATAAACGCGGCAGTCGATACCGTAGGACGCGGCGACAGCGGGATGGACCTCGCCGAATACCACGGCAGGAGTATTGTTGGCTTTCACGAGCGCCTGACGGCCGGGATGCAGATACGGCTCTTCGCTCCTTTCGTACTGTGTATGAGCGCCGCAGAGCTTCATAACACCCTCTATTATTCCCTTCAATGTGAAGAAATCTTCATCTTCTCCGTAAATTCCTATCGCCATAGTTGCAAGCTCGTCAGGCTGCTCGGTTATCGGCAGTGATTCTGCGATAAAGCGTTTTGAAATTTCAAAGAATCTGCCTGAGGGTATTTTCCGGTTTATATTTGTGGAAAGCACGGTCAGCATGCTTGTGGTAAGCTGTGTCCGAAGCACCGAGTATTCGTCGCCCAGGGGATTGATTATTTTAATCTGATTTCTTCTTTCGTCATTTTCGTCAAGCAGCAGGGTATCAGCCGCGCCAGAACCTATAAAAGAGTAGGTGGCGATTTCATACGCTCCAGCGCCGCATAAAAAGGCTTTGATTTTATCGGTTTTGATTCTTTCGGGCAGCTTCCTGCCTCTCACCGTCTCGCCGCGCATAGGTCTGCCGACAATGTGGTCGTAGCCGTAGATTCTCATGACCTCTTCGGCAAGGTCGGCGCGACCCTCAATATCGTCGCGTATGGAGGGCACACGTACGGTAAGCTCTTTTCCGTTTATATCGGTCGGCAGCCCCAGGCTGTTCAGAATGGAGACTATTTTTTCGTCCGGAACGTCTACGCCGACAAGCTCAAGAATTTTGTCGGTCGTGACCTTTATGACGCGTTCTTCCGGAAGACCGCCGTTAATGTCTATGGCTCCGTCTATAATATCTCCCGCGTCAAGCTCGTATATAAGCTGAAGCGCGCGCTCTGAAGCGTATTCCACGTTCATAATGTCCGTTCCGCGCTCGTAGCGGCTGCTTGCCTCGGTGCGTATGCCGAGGGCGCGGCAGGTGTGGCGGATATTGTCGCGCCGGAATTTTGCCGATTCAAGGAACAAATCAGTGGTGTCGTTTTCTATCTCGCTTTCCTTGCCGCCCATTATTCCCGCAAGGCAGGAGGGCTGCTCGCCGTCGGCTATGACCAGCATATCCTCCTTAAGGTCGTATTTTTTGCCGTCAAGCGTGGTGATAGATTCGCCCGCTTCGGCGTTTCTTATGATGATTTTGTGACCTCTTATATCGTTGTAGTTAAAGGCGTGCATCGGCTGACCTGTTTCGAGCATCACAAAATTTGTAATGTCGACGATATTGTTTATCGGACGCATTCCCGATGCGGTAATCGCCTTTTTCATCCATTCGGGAGATTCCTTTATTCTGAGATTTGTGACCACCCTGCCTATATAGCGGGGGCACAAATCAAAATTATGCACCTCAATGCTTATATAATCAGATATATTCCGTCCCGCCGTTTTATATTCCGGCTTGGGAGCGGAAAATTTTGTACCCAGAACCACCGAGATTTCCTTTGCGACCCCTAAAAAGCAGTTGCAGTCGGGGCGGTTGGCGGTTATTTTGAAGTCTATAACGCAGTCGTCAAGCCCCAGAACCTCGCGTATGTCGGTGCCGGGTGCGGGCGCTCCCTTTAAAATCAAAATACCGTTTACCGAGGCGCCTTCGTAATCTTCCTCGGTAAGTCCCAGCTCTTCTCCGGAGCAGAGCATTCCGTTGGATTCGGCGCCGCGCAGCTTTCCCGCCGTTATATGCGCGCCGTTCGGAAGATAGCTGCCGTCAAGCGCCGCGGGAACGTAATCGCCCTCGCTTATATTCTGCGCGCCGGTCACTATCTGTACCGGCGTATCCGCGCCTACGTCCATACTGCAAATCTGAAGATGGTCGCTGTTTTCATGCGGAGTGATTTTGAGAATTTTTGCGGCGACGACGTTTTTAATATTGTCGCCCTCTTTTTCTATATCCTCAACCTCAAAGCCCGCCATTACCATTCGGCTGCAAAGCTCCTCGACCGGAACGTTTATATCAACATAGGTTTTTAAGTGATTAAGTGAAATTTTCATTATGCCGTACCTCCCTTAGAACTGCTCGAGAAAACGCTTGTCGTTCTCGAACAAAAGGCGAATATCGCTTATTTTGTAGCGCGTCGTAGTGATTCGGTCAATTCCTATGCCGAAAGCAAAGCCCGAGTATACGTCGGGGTCTATTCCGCAGCAGCGCAGCACGTTCGGATGCACCATTCCGGCTCCGAGTATCTCTATCCAGCCCGCGCCCTTGCAGACGCGGCAGCCTTTGCCGCCGCATTCGCTGCACGAGACGTCAACCTCGACAGACGGCTCGGTAAACGGGAAGAAAGAGGGGCGGAAGCGCACTTTTGTGTCGCTGCCGTATATTTCTTTTGCAAACTGCTCAAGCACGCCCTTAAGATCGCACATGGTGATTCCCTTGTCAACCACAAGCCCTTCAAGCTGATGGAAAACAGGCGAGTGCGTGGCGTCAACCTCGTCCGCGCGGAACACGCGGCCGGGGCATATAGCGTGTATCGGAGGTCTGCGGTTTTCCATAGTACGTATCTGCGCGGCGGAGGTCTGGGTGCGCAGGAGCAGACCGTCGGCTAAATAAAAGGTGTCCTGCATATCCCGCGCGGGATGGTCCGCGGGAACATTAAGACATTCAAAATTATAATAGTCGGTCTCAACCTCGGGACCGTCTACCACATCAAAGCCCATTGACTGGAAAATATCTATCATATCGTTCACAACAATGTTGATAGGATGCAGTCCGCCTGCGGCGACCTCCTTTCCCGGCATTGTAATATCGATTGTTTCGGCTTTAAGCTTAAGCTCTGTGGCCTTGGACTTAAGCTCCTCCTTCTTTTGGGCGATAAGCGATTCAAGCCACTGCTTCGCCTCATTTACAAGCTGACCCGCGGCGGGCCGCTCCTCCGGCGCGAGCGAGCCCATTTGCTTCAGCATAGCGGTAAGCTCGCCCTTTTTACCGAGATACTTTACCCTCAGTTCTTCGATTTCCTTTTCTCCTGCCGCCGCAGAAACGGCGCTTTTTGCCGCCGCCTTTATGGCTTCAAGCTTTTCTTTCATTAAAATTCCTCCAAATAAAAAAATAAACCCCGCCCCGTAATAACAGGACGAAGCAAGCACGGCTCCGCGGTACCACCCGTAATTTTCGCTCAAAGAGCAAACACTCTTCCGGCGGTAACGGTGCCTGCCGTCGCCGCCTACTAAAAAGCCTTCAGCGGCGCTGCTCGGAAGGGAACTTCGGAAAGGGTCCTGCATACCTCCGCTTTCAGCCGTGGCGGAGACTCTCTTGAAGAAGACCGGAACCTACTTTTCTTCGTCAGCGCATTTATGTTAATAAGATAATATCATCTGCCGCTGAAAAAGTCAAGTGCAAAGACTCTAAAAACGGAAAAAATGTGTTATAATTATAAAAATAAGACTTCTGAAGGGAAAGTGACCTTTATTGTATGAGGATTTAAGGGCGCAGGCGGTCTGCGCCGCAAAGGAAATAATAGAAAAATCCGGCTTGAAAAAAGGGCAGATACTTGTCGTGGGCTGTTCGACCAGCGAAATTTTAGGTCACAGCATAGGAACCGATTCCTCTCCCGAAGCCGCGGCGGCGGTTTTTGACGGGATTTTTGAGCAGGCGAAGGAAAACGGAATTTTCCTGGCGTGCCAGTGCTGCGAGCATCTAAACCGCGCGATAATAACCGAGCGTGCTGCGGCGCCTGGGTATGAGACGGTAAACGCCGTTCCGAAGCCTAAGGCGGGAGGCTCTTTTGCGGCGGCGGCGTACACTGCTTTTGAAGATCCCGTGGCGCTTGAGGAGATTAAAGCCGATGCGGGGCTTGACATCGGTCTTACGTTTATAGGAATGCACCTTAAAAGAGTGGCGGTGCCTGTAAGGCTTGAAAACAGCCGTATAGGCGAGGCTATTGTTACAGCCGCGCGGGTAAGACCGAAATTCATAGGCGGAGAGCGCGCCTGCTACGACGGCAGGCTGCTTTAGATTCTTCTGCGGCGTCCGTTATGCTGCCGTCGGCAGGGAAAATGGATCGGAATCAACAAAGGCTTGACAAAACCGGTAATATGGTTTATGATTGACACATAGAAAAACGCTATGACGGGAACCGAGTAGTCGCGGCTTTGTCGCTTCAAGAGAGAAGATGGCAGGTGAAAATCTTCAGCGCCTCCGTGATGAAGCTACTCCCACAGCGGCGCCCGAAAGGGACGACGGCAGCCTCCGTTAAAGGGCGCAAGGTATTAAATACCGTTGAGTGCGGAATGTTTTATTCCGAATCAGGGTGGTAACGCGGATTTTTTTCGCCCCGGACGTTTTCGGCGTTCGGGGCGTTATTTTTAAGGAGGAAAAAACATGAAATATGAAATACTTAAATTATTGGCGCGCAACGCCAAATACACCGCCAGGGATATAGCCGTGATGCTCGGCACCGGAGAAGACGAAGTTGCGGCAGCGATAAAGCAGCTTGAAAAGGACGGTTTCATAAGGGGCTACCGCGCGGTGGTAGACTGGGAAAAGGCAGAAAACCCTTATGTTTCCGCCATAATAGAGATAAACGTGGTTCCAAAGGCTGGTCTCGGATTTGAAGAGGTCGCCGAAAAAATAATGAAGTACGACGAGGTTGAATCGGTTTACCTTATGTCGGGAGTGTACGACCTTAATGTTGTGGTCAAGGGCAAAACCCTTCAGGATATTGCTCGCTTTGTCGCCAAGGAGCTTGCAACTATTGACTCAGTCACCTCAACCACGACCCATTTCGTTATGCGGCGCTATAAGGAAATGGACGTCGCGCTTGTAGGGGAAAACGAGGACGACAGGGGGCAGTTCTGGCTATGATAGATTATTCCTCCGTGCTCAATAAGACGGTAAGAGAGATAAAGCCCTCCGGAATACGTAAATTTTTTGATATTGCCGCCACTATGGAAAACGTGATTTCGCTCGGCGTGGGCGAGCCGGATTTTCAGACGCCGTGGGCTATAAGAAAGGCTGGAATAGTATCTCTTGAAAACGGAAAGACCAGATATACCTCCAACTGGGGAATAGCTCAGCTGAGAAGCGCAGTTTCGGATTATATGAAGCGCAGATTTTCGGTAAGCTACCGTCCTGACAGCGAAATTCTCGTCACCGTCGGCGGCAGCGAGGCGATCGACGCCTGCATCAGATCGGTTATAGCTCCCGGCGACGAGGTTATAATCCCGCAGCCGAGCTTTGTCTGCTATGAGCCTATTACAAGGCTTGCCGGAGGCGTTCCGGTGATAATAGAAACGCGGGCGGAAAATGATTTCAAGGTTACGCCCGAAGAGCTTCGCAACGCGATAAGCGACCGTACAAAGCTGCTTATTCTTCCGTATCCCTGCAATCCCACCGGAGCGATAATGGAAAGGGAAGATCTTGAAAAATTAGCCGCAGTGTTAAAGGGCACCGATATTTTGGTTTTGTCCGATGAAATTTACGCTGAGCTCACCTTCGGCGGAAAGACTCACGTTTCTCCCGCTTCGATTGACGGAATGCGGGAAAGAACGGTTACGGTAAACGGATTTTCCAAATCGTTTTCGATGACCGGCTGGCGTCTTGGCTTTGCCTGCGGTCCGGAGCCGATTATGGAGCAGATAACAAAAATTCACCAGTATGCTATTATGTGCGCGCCTACCACTTCGCAGTACGCGGCTATAGAGGCGCTTAATTCCTGTGATGACGACGTGGCTTATATGGTAAGGGAGTATGATATGCGGCGGCGCATGATGGTGGCGGGCTTTAATGAAATAGGGCTTGAGTGCCGCGAGCCGAAAGGAGCTTTCTATGCCTTCCCGAGCATTAAAAGCACAGGAATGACAAGCGATGAGTTCTGTGAAAGGCTGCTTTACGGCAAAAACGTCGCCGTTGTGCCGGGAACCGCCTTCGGCGACAGCGGCGAGGGATTTATACGCGCGTCATACTGCTATTCGGTTGAGCATATAAAAGAAGCGATAGGCCGTATAGGAGAGTTTT
>CALWUZ010000131.1 GCA_944384845.1 uncultured Clostridia bacterium | reverse complement strand
AAGCACCGAATCGCCTAAAAATTCAAGCCTTTCATTTGAAGAAAAGCCTGAGCGCACCTCATTTGCGTAGGACGAATGGGTAAGCGAATTTTTAAGCAGATTTATATTTTTGAACTTATAATCAAGTTTTTCCTCTAAAGCGTCCATTCTTACTGTTCCTTTGCTGTCAATGTTTCAAGCGAAGCCGAAATTTTATCCGCCACTCCTGCCTCGGTATATTTCACTGCCTGCCTGACCGCGTTTTTCACAGCCCTCGCATCGGAGCTGCCGTGCGCCTTAATCACCGTTTTTCTGACTCCCAGAAGCGGTGCGCCTCCTGTCTCGGCGCTGTCCATAAGTCTTCTCAGCTTCAGCATATCCTTTTTTACAACCAGCGCCGCGAGCTTATTGGCGGTATTCCTGTAGAACACCTGCTTTATAAGTCCGAAAAGCGTGGCGGCTGAACCCTCAATAAGCTTTAAGGCGATATTTCCGGTAAAGCCGTCGGTTATCACCGCGTCGCATACGCCGCCGGGCATATCCCTTGACTCAATATTTCCCGCAAAATTGATCGGAGCCTCTTCAAGAAGAGCATAAGCCGCCTTTTGCAGCTCGCCGCCCTTTGTGTCCTCCGCGCCTATGTTAAGAAGACCTATGGAAGGGTTTCTGCGTCCCTCCACGTTTTCAAGATAAACGCTCGCCATTATACCGAACTGACAGAGCATTTCGGGTCTGCATTCGGAATTAGCACCCATATCCATAAGCATGTAATGACCGTTAGGCGACGGTATCATTCCCGCAAGCGCCGGACGCTTTACGCCCTTTATCCGCTTTATCAAAAGCGTTCCGCCTACAACCAGCGCGCCGGTAGAGCCGGCGGAAACAAACGCGTCCGCCCTGTCCTCAGCAAGCTCTTTAAAAGCCAGCGCCATAGAGCTTCCTGAATGGGCTTTAAGAAGCGAGGCGGGTTCGTCGTGCATGGAAATCACATCGTCTGTATCTATTATTTTCAGCTCGCCGTAAAACTCAAGAGAATTTTCGGCAATGATTTTTCTTATCGTCTCTTCTTTTCCGGTGAGGGTTATTTCGGTATTATACTCAACCGAAGCCAAAGAGGCGCCCTTTACTATTTCAAGCGGAGCATTATCCCCGCCGAAGGCGTCAACAGCTACACGCATTTTTCAATCTCTCCTGTTATTATGTATTGATTAAGACCGCTTAAAGCCCGCCGCGTCAAACCAGCCGAGTGACCGCGCTGACAGCGCCGTATATCTTTCGCGCTTGTCCCTAATATGTCCGTTAAGCGGCGGCAGTATTCCGAAGTTAGCTCCCATAGGCTGAAAATCCGAAACTGCCGGCGAAGATATATACGAAAGCAAAGCGCCCGTCATAGTAAAATCCGGAAGAATAAGCGGATTTTCGCCTTTAAGCCTTGCCGCGGCGTTTATTCCGGCGATTATCCCGCCTGCCGCCGACTCCATATATCCCTCTACGCCGGTAATCTGCCCCGCAAAAAACACTCTGCCGTCTGTCCTCAGCGATAAATCGCGGTTAAGAAGCCTCGGCGAATTTATGAAAGTATTTCTGTGCATTACGCCGTAACGCATAAATTCAGCGTTTTCAAGCCCCGGTATCATGGAAAAGACCCTTTTTTGCTCGGAAAACTTAAGATTTGTCTGGAAACCGACCAGGTTGAAAAGAGTAGCCGCCGCGTTTTCACGTCTGAGCTGAACCGCCGCCCACGGACGGCGGCCGGTGCGCGGGTCGGTAAGACCCACAGGCTTTAAGGGCCCGAAGCGTATCGAGTCCTTTCCGCGCTTTGCCAGAACCTCAAGCGGCATACAGCCCTCATAAACCTTAAACGGACGGTCAAAATCATGAAGCGGAGCGGTTTCGGCGCTTACAAGCTCGCTGTAAAACGCCTCGTACTCCTCCTTATTCATCGGGCAGTTAAGGTAATCGTCCGTCCCCCTGCCGTAGCGGGAAGCATAAAACGCCTTTTCCTTATCAATGCTTTCGGCGGTCACAATAGGCGCTGCGGCGTCATAAAAGCTCAGATTTCCGCCGCTGCACAGCTTACCGATGCTGTCCGCCAGCGTTCCGCCGGTCAGCGGACCGGTAGCTATCACGCAGATTCCCTCTTCGGGTATTTCGTTTACCGTCCTCTCGGTAACGGTAATATCCGGGCTGCTCTTTATTTTTTCGGTTATGATTGCGGAAAAAGCGCCGCGGTCTACCGCAAGCGCGCCGCCGGCCGCAACCGAGCAGCGGTCTGCCGCAAACAGGCATAAGGAGCCGAGCCTGCGCATTTCCTCCTTTAAAAGCCCCGCAGCCGAATCTATACGCGCGGCTTTAAGGGAATTTGAGCAGACCAGTTCCGCCAGCATATCGCTTTTATGCGCCGGAGTTTTTTTGCCCGGCTTCATATCGGCAAGCTCAACCTTGATTCCCCTGCGGGCTATCTGCCATGCCGCCTCGCAGCCCGCAAGCCCGCCCCCGACAACGGTGATTTTATCCATTAGAGCTTTCCCCGTTCTTTTCGGAAGCTTTCTTAGCCCGCGTCGGGCATTCGGAATTCATACAGTATTTTCTGCCTCTTATTCCGCTGATAATATACCCTCCGCACTCAGGACAAATTTCGCCCGTAGGTATTCCGGGGGCTGCAAAATCGCAGTCGGGATAATTTGAACATCCGTAAAATTTCTTGCCCTTTTTTGAAATCTTTTTGACAAGCTTTCCACCGCATTTAGGGCAGGGCTGCTTTACCTCGTCCTCAGGCAGCGGCTTTGTATTTTTGCATTCGGGATAGCCCGGGCAGGCAAGGAATTTTCCGAACCTTCCCGATTTTATTACCATCTTTCTGCCGCATTTATCACATACTATATCGGTTTCTTCCACCGGAACCTTTACCCGTTTGCCCTCAAGCGAGCTTTCTGCCTTAGTATAAAGCTTATCGAAATCCTTATAAAAATCCTTTATGGTATCGGTCCAAGCAAGTTTTCCCGCGCCAACATCATCAAGCTGTTCCTCAAGGCCCGCCGTAAACTTAACGTCGAATATCTTGTTAAAGTATTCTACCATAAGGTCGGATACTACCATACCGAGATTGGTGGGCTTAAGCGCCTTTTTCTCACGCTCAATATAATCGCGGTTCATAATGTTTGAAATTATCGGCGCGTAGGTGGAGGGTCTTCCGATTCCGTTTTCGTCAAGCGCCTTTATAAGCGTGGGCTCCGTATATCTCGCCGGCGGCTGGGTAAAATGCTGATTCGGCGTAAGCTCCCTGAGCTTCAGCACGTCGCCCTTCGCCATCTCCGGAAGATTTCCGCCCTCTTCGGAGACCTCGTCCCTGCCCTCCTCATACAGCACCGTAAAGCCGTCGAATTTTACCGAATAGCCGCTTGCCTTGAAAAGATAATTTCCGGCGGTTATATCGACATTTACGGTATTCTGCACGCACACCGCCATAAGCGACGCGATAAAGCGCTCCCATATAAGCTTGTAAAGCTTATACTGCTCTGAGGTCAGAGAATCCTTTACCGATTCGGGCGTAAGGGCTACCGACGTCGGTCTTATTGCCTCGTGCGCGTCCTGAGCGCCGTTTTTTGATTTAAAATATCTCGGCTTTTCGGGAAGATAGCTTTTTCCGTATCTGTCCGCTATAAACTTATCAGCCGCCGCGCGCGCCTCCTCGGAAATGCGCAGCGAATCGGTACGCATATAGGTTATAAGACCGGTGGCGCCGGTTCCGGGTATATCCACGCCCTCATAGAGCTGCTGGGCAATTCTCATAGTGCGCTGACCCGTAAAGCCCAGCTTGCGGGACGCCTCCTGCTGGAGAGTAGAGGTAATAAACGGCGGCGCGGGCTGTTTTCTGCGCGTTCCCTTCTTAAGCTCTGACACGGTATATACTGCGCCCTCAAGCTCTGCGACTATTTTCTCCGCTTCAGCGCCGTTTGGTATAGTATCAATTTTTTTACCGTCCGCAAACCCGCAGAGCTTTGCGGAAAAGGTTTTTCTTGAGGCTAAAAGCTTCGCATCAACCGACCAGTATTCCTCAGCTCTGAATTTTTCTATTTCCCGCTCACGTTCGACAATGAGCCTTAAAGCGACAGTCTGAACGCGGCCCGCCGAAAGCCCGCCCTTTACCTTCTTCCATAAAAACGGACTGAGCTTATAGCCTACTATCCGGTCAAGCACACGCCTTGCCTGCTGAGCGTCTACAAGATTAAGGTCGATTTTATGCGGCTTGGCTATTCCGGCTTTAACGCCGGATTCGGTAATTTCGTTAAAGGCAATGCGGTTTTCCTCGTTCATATCAAGCGCCAAAATCTGCGCCAAATTCCAGGATATCGCCTCTCCCTCACGGTCGGGGTCGGTGGCGAGCAGAACCCCGTCGCTGTTTGCCGCGGCGGTTTTAAGCGATTTTATAAGCTCCTTTTTATCCGGCATGTTCACATACTGCGGTTTAAAATCATTTTCTATATCAACTCCGAGCTTTGATTTAGGCAGATCGCGCACATGACCCATCGAAGCCATTACCTCGTAGCCGCTTCCCAAATATTTTTTTATGCTTTTTACCTTTGTCGGCGATTCAACAATTAAAAGCTTGGACATACAGTTCCTCCGTTTTACAGATTACCGGCCGCACAGCTCGTAGCAGCCGCCCGGCAGCGCTCGTATCAGAAGCTCGATTTCAAGCTCAGTAAGCGCCGCGAGCACCTGCTGCGAATCAAGACCCGTTCCGGTTATTTCTTCAGGATAAAATTTATGCTTATCCAAATGATTATATACTATTTTTGCTTCTTTGGAAAGGGTTTCATTTGATAATTTTTTGTGAACTTCGGTTTTTTGCGCTTTTTCAGGAGTTTTTTTATGCTCCTCATAGGCTTTTTTAATATCGATTTTATCCGGAAATCTCAATATATATTCATTAAAAATATCCGATGCGTCAAGCAGCGGTCTTGCCCCGTCCCGCAGCAGAGCGTTAGAGCCCTCATATTCCTTTGCTGAGGGAGAGCCGGGTATTACAAAAACGTCCTTTCCCTGTTCGAGGGCGTGTCCCGCGGTTATAAGCGCGCCGCTTTTGTTTCCTGCCTCTACAACCGCCGTTGCCGAGGCAAGAGCCGACATAATACGGTTTCTTACCGGGAAGCTGAAGCACGTAGCTTTAGTTTCAGGCGGATATTCGCTTAAAACGCAGCCCGACTCGGCTGTGCGGCGGCGCAGCGCCTCATTTTTCATAAGATAGCCGCTTTCAATTCCGCAAGCCATTACAAGCACGGTTTTTCCTCCCGCCTTCAGAGCGCCCGCGTGAGCGTAATAATCGGCGCCTACCGCTCCGCCGCTTACCACCGTGATGCCCGCTCTTGAAAGCCTGAAAGCCAGTGAATAAGCCGCTTTTTTACCGTACTCGCTTACCTTTCTCGGTCCCACTATACAAACAGCCGGACTATCGTCAAAATCAGGCATTTCTCCCTTTACATACAGCACGAGCGGCGGATCATTTATAACCGAAAGACAATGCGGATACTTTTTATCCTCTAAGGTTATAATCTCAACTCCGTATTTAAGGCAGTCGGCAGCGATTTTCACCGAAACGGATAAATCAGTTTCACAGAGTCTCTTAAGCTCCGCAGCGGTAAATATGCGCGACTCAGCCCTCTCGGACGGCAGGGTCCGGTATACATCCTCCGCGCTCCCGAAATGCTCCAGCGCCCTTACCGCTCTTACGCTGCCCGCGCCCATTGCAGACTGCAGCCAAATCATATGCTCCTTCATTTCATCATTTCCCAAACGGCTATCGCGGCGGCGGCCGCCGCGTTGAGCGATTCCGCCCTGCCGGTCATAGGTATTGTGACAAGCCTGTCCGCAGCAGCTTTCATCTCTTCGGAAATGCCGTTAGCCTCGTTTCCGATAATGATAACACAGCCGCCGGTAAAGCATGCGCCGCTTATGCTTTCCGCAGCGGAATCCACCACACAGGCGTATGAAAGCAGACCGGAGGACCTTATTCCGCTTACAAAATCCTCAAAAATAAAAACCGGAAGCCGCAGCACCGTACCCATTGAGGCGCGGAGCACCTTCGGCGAATAGGGGTCGCAGCCGCCGGCAGAGAGGATAAGCCCGTCTGCTCCCAAAGCCTCGGCAGTACGCGAAACAGCGCCGAGATTTGAAGGGTCGGATATATTTTCAAGCGCTACGTATCTGCCGTCCGGCCTGATTACGGCGTTCCGTTTTTCGGGCAGCCTGCAGACGGCGATAATACCCTGCGGGCTTTTGGTATCGCTTATTTTTGAAAAAAGGCTGTCCGGCACTTTAATGCATTCGCCGGCGTTTGAGGCAAAGGCCTCTGCCGCCCCGCCGTACTTTTCTGCGGCGGAGAACGAGACAATCAGCTTGTCAAACCGGATTCCGTTTTCCGCGGCGTCTGAGCAGAGCCGCAGTCCCTCAAGCACGAAAAGCCGCTTTTCTTTTCTTGCAGAAGCCGAGGTCTGAAGCAGTGAAATAAGCTTGATAAGTGAATTTTCCCGGCTTTTAATCACCCTGAAATCCTGCATTTTTTCACTCCGAGCAAATAAGATAAGAAAATTCGCCCGAGAAAACCCGGGCGAAAAAATTATTTTTCAAGCGCCTTTTTCGAGGCGTTTACAAGCGTTGTAAAGCCCGCGGCGTCGTTCACCGCAAGGTCTGCGAGCATTTTGCGGTTTATGGCAATGCCGGCCTTGTTAAGACCGTTAATGAAGGTAGAATAATTCATTCCGTTCATCTTGCATGCCGCGGAAATGCGTGTAATCCAAAGACGGCGGAAATCACGCTTTTTCTGCCTGCGGCCGATATAAGCGTAATTGCCGGACTTCATCACGGCTTCCTTTGCGGTTTTAAAAAGCTTTGACTTTGCGCCGAAATAGCCCTTAGCAAGCTTTAAAATCTTTTTTCTTCTTTTGCGTGTTGCCATCGCACCTTTAACACGTGCCATATCTGTTAACCTCCACTTTCAAGCTAATCCTTATTTGTAAGGAATCATTTTCTTAATCGTCGCAACATTTGTCACATCTGCCGTGACCGTCTTGCGAAGATTTCTCTTGCGTTTTGTCGTCTTCTTATTGAGAATGTGCGACTTGAAAGCATGGGCGCGCTTAACCTTACCGGTCTTAGTCAGCTTAAAGCGCTTTTTTGCACCGCTGTGTGTTTTGATCTTAGGCATTATAAGTCCTCCCTGATTAAATTAAACTGCAATCATTTATTAGTTTTCGGAGCTAAAAACATAATCATGTTTCTGCCTTCCATTTTAGCAGCCTTTTCGACCGTGCAGTGACCCTCACAGTATTCCGCAAAACGCTTCATGGTATCAAGACCGATTTCCGGGTGACCTAACTCTCTTCCCCTGAAGCGGATAGAGACCTTGACCTTGTTGCCGTCATCAAGAAAGCGCATGGCGTGTCTGCCCTTGGTTTCAAAGTCATGAACGTCAATGCTCAGTCCCAACCGGATTTCCTTAACCTCGACCGTTTTCTGATTTTTCTTGGCTTCCTTTTCACGCTTGGACTGCTCAAAGCGGTATTTGCCGTAATCCATTATCTTGCATACAGGCGGCTGAGCGTTAGGCGAAATGCAGACCAGATCGAGATCCGCCGCATACGCCGCCTCAAGCGCCTTTGCGACAGGCATTATACCGAGCTGAGAACCGTCAGACCCGATTGTGCGGACTTCCTTGAATTTTATGTTTTCGTTTACGGAAAGCTCTTTGCTGCTGATATTGATGCACCTCCAAAATTCCTTTGCAGCCGGATTAGCCGTAAGGCAAATCAAAAAGCGCGGACGCCAATACGCCCGCGCATAAAAATACCGAGATAACTCTGCATTCTTATTGACCTTTAAGGACGTGACCCGAAAGGTGAGGACGATTAACGTACT
>CALWUZ010000130.1 GCA_944384845.1 uncultured Clostridia bacterium | reverse complement strand
ACAGTTGTGAATGGGGCGCGGACAGCATCGGTTCGGAAATCGGAGAAAGCATAAGCTCTACTCAGACGCATTTTGCCTTCAGCCGCGGCGCCGCAAGGCAGTATCAGCTTCCGTGGTTCGCTCAGTTCTCGTTCTGGGGAATAGGCGGCTATATTAACGATTATACCGGACTTTCGGTTTGGGGCAGCAATTCAAGTTCCGTGGGAGGACATTCGCCGAGTTTGTACCGCCGAAGCTTTTTGGCTGCGTATATGGGCGGAGCGAGTCATTTTTATCCGGAAGCCGGCTTGACTATTAACTTTACCTCAGATAAGGTTGGGGACTGCTATAAGCTGAGCCCTGTCGGCGAAATGACACAGCAGATTCAGACGTTTACAGAGCAAAATTCCAATATCGGTATTAATTATATACCTTTTGGTATTGTGCTTGACTATTACCACGGAATGTATCCGGGAGATTATACGACTCTCCCTAAGAGAGTATTTCAGGTCTTCCGCTATAACGACGGAGACGAAATGAGTTTTGATTTGCTTGATATGTTTTTCCCTGACAGTTGGAATGTCAAGCTGGGCGAAGAGTCGAACTATCATGTGAACGGACCGTACGGCGATACCTGTGATGTCCTGCTTCAGAACGCGTCTCAGGAGGTGCTGAACAGCTATCCATGCCTTATTCTGTCCGGAGATATATCCTTGTCGGACGAGGAAGCCGGTCGTTACAGGAGCTATGTAAAGCAGGGCGGAACACTTATTTTAAATACTGCATATTTAAAATTCTTCCCTGAATATGAGGAGCGTTATGACGGCGAGGCTCGGCTTGATATTAGCGACGGCAGCGGAACAGTAATTGTTTACGGTCCCGATTACAGCGTTGAAGGACTGGACGCGATTATCAGAGAACAGCTTGCAAGGCTGGTTCCTTTCTCGTTCTCGGAGGATGTGGAATATCTTGTAAACGTTAAAAACGGAAGCCTTATTGTTACCTTGATAAATAACAACGGTTACCGTTATTCACATTATTTGGGCGGAGAGAGAATAGATGAGAGCCAGACGATAGATTTGACGCTTACATATACGGGAAATTTGCAGGTAAAAGGAGTTAAGGAGCTGTGGTACAGAGATACGCTGCCGACTTCAGCCAGTCAGCAAATCACGCTTGCACCCGGTGACGCTAAGGTTATCGAGTTTTACTTTGGTTAATTTGGAGGAAGCGTGATGAAAAATCAAACCATTAAGCCGTTTCTGCCCGGAAATTATATACTTAATAAGCAGATAAGCCGTCCGCGCTATCTGTTCGGCAGCCGTTTTGTGCTGGATTCCGGCGCTGACAATATCTGGGACTGCGCTGTCCTTGACCGTAAAAAGGTTATTGAGACCATTGACCGCCGGCAGCTTGGAGAAAAGGGCATTCACTGTCCTCCCGGCGCGAGGGAATGGGGTTATACCTTTTTTATTCCGGATGATCAGAAGGACGGCAGCGGAAATTATGCTATGGGCGGCTTTAAAACCCCTCCTAAAAGCAGGGAGGAGGCTTTGTCGGTAATAAGAGAAAGAATTATAAAGCATTATTCGCTTTCAGAGCTTAAGGAATGGGAATCCTGTCCGGGACATTATCTGTGGCAGCATTACAGCTGCGAATGGGGCTGTACCTCTGTTTGTTCTGAGGTTGGGGAAAGCATCAGCTCTACTCAAACTCATATTGCTTTTTGCAGGGGAGCCGCTAAGCAGTATAAAATTCCATGGGGTCTGCAATTTTCATTCTGGCAGCAGGGACGTATAAATGATTATACCGGCGACGCGGTTTGGGGCGTGCATTCTAAGCCGAACGGCGGACATTCTCCGTCGCTGTATAAGCGTACCTTTCTTGCGGCGTATATGGGCGGAGCAAGTCATTTTTATCCGGAAGCGTGCGCTGTAATCAATTTCTGCAAGGAATTGGATGAAGACGGATGCTATAAGCTGAGTCCGGTGGGTGAAATGTCGCGCAGATTAAATAGGTTCATAGCTGATAACCGAAATATCGGAATCAACTATACGCCCTTCGGCATTGTGCTGGATTATTATCATGGAATGTTTTCCGGCGACCGTCAGATTACCAAGAGGAAGGCATTTCAGGTCTTTGATTACAATGCGGGCGACGATATGACCTATAATTTATTTGATAAATTCTTTCCGAGTTCCTGGGTCACCTTCGGAGCTAACGAAGCAACCTATCAGGTAAACGGACCGTACGGCGATACCTGTGATGTCCTGCTTCAGAACGCGCCGCAGGAGGTGCTTGACAGCTATCCCTGTCTTATTATGACGGGAGATATTAACCTTTCTGAAGAGGAAAAGAAGCGTTATGCAGCGTATGTAAAAAAAGGCGGAACCCTGATTTTAAATACTGCGTACCTGAGCTTTTTCCCTGAGTATGAGGCGGAATACAACGGCTTCAGGCGCTGTGATATTACAGATGAGGAAGGAACCGTGATTGTTTACGGCCCTGATTATATGCTGAGCGGTCTTGATGAGATATTATGCGAGCAGCTTTTACGTCTTGTACCGTTCAGGCTTTCCGAACAGGTTGAATATCTGGTAAACGTAACCGAAGGATCGCTGATACTTACTTTAATTAATAATGACGGCTATTATTACAATCATACTACAGGTGAAATGGTGGACAGCGGCAAAGAAAAAAAGCTTACCGTATCCTATACCGGCGGGGCGCAGGTTAAGGCAGTAAAGGAGCTTTGGACTGCTGAAGTGTTTCCGGCTGCCGATACCCTTGAAATTTCCGTTCCTCCCGGTGAGGCGGCAATTCTTGAGTTTTCTTTGGTCTAAGTATTACGGAATAAGCCCGGCGGCGCGGCAAAAGCGCCGCGGGTATTATAAAAAATCGAAAGAAAAGGGTGTATAAGAATGAAAATATTGCGAAAAACCTTAAGCGTTATTTTATGCTCCTCGCTGCTCTGTGCGGCTTTGGGAATCGGAGCGTCGGCAGTTACTGAAACCTCCGGTTTGCCTGTACTGGAAGGCAATTATACCTCTTGCACCGATTTCAGCCTGCTTACCCCGTCTGATACCGCATATCTGGACGCCTGGCAGGAGGATGCTTCGAGGCACGGGCTGTGCGAGCTTGACACTTCAAGTGAAATTTTTACTGAGGGAATCCTGCGCGATACCGGAAATTTTGCGGTGGGAGAGTCCAATTTCCATGGCTTTTACGTTCCCGATAACGGAAACGGAGGAGCCGCGTATATAGAAGCGCGCGCCTATGACGATAAAGGTATGAGATTTACTATCGGGCTGAACGGCGGCAGCGCTCCTGCGGACAGCAGTGCGGTTGCTGTTCATATAAATAACGAAAATATTCCCGAGGAATGGACCGGGGCACTGCAGTCATGGGATATTTCACTCATAGATAAAAACGGCACAGCTTACGGCATGAAACCGTATAACACCGCCGGCGACGGCATGCTGACCTACTTTCTTAATACGGCAGACGGTTCGGTTACCAAAAGAGCTTATAATCAGTATGCCACAGGTGTGGTAATGGGACGCGTTGACGGATGGATAGTTTTTCCGCTTGATTTGTTTGAAAACGCTGCTGCTGCGGATGAGATTGTATCTGTAAGCTTTAATATAAGCTCGTACTGGGGCGTGAACAGCCGCATATATGAAATCGGCTTTGTCAGTGATTTGGACGGCTTTTTAGGGATAGCTCCGCCGCTGTCAGATTCCGAATATATGACTATGGCGACAGACTTCAGCATGCTTGCGCCCTCCAGAACGGAATATATTGATGCTGAATACGGCTATAACTGTACTCTTGATACTGACAGTGATTTATTCGGTCTCGGCATTATGACAGAGGATGTTTCGGAAATAGGAATAGGTCTGACTAATTTCCATGGCTTTTACGCAACGGATACAGACGGAGACGGAGGCACCGATTTTCTGGAGGCATATCCGTATAACGACGGCGGTATGAGGTTTACGCTCGGCATGACCGAGGAGCCTGATGTTACGGGCGAGGCTATAGCGATTCACTTGGAATCGAATTTCCCTCCGGAGTCTTCAGAATGGGTGCAGGGTTTAAGTCTTACCGTAAATGATAAAAATGGAGCGCATGCTTACCGCGCAGCTTCATCTGTAAGCAGCGATTTGAAATATTATTTCGTAAATGCGCAGACAGGTGAGCATACTGCATATTCTTACGCTGCTGAAGGCTGGGTAAAGCTTTCTCCGCTTTATCCTGAGGGCTGGCTTATTATTCCCGTTGAAATGTTTGAGGGAGATATTGATACCGCTGAAATTAATTCCGTTAAGTTTGATTTTACCTCGTCCTGGAATATGAACACCCGAATTTACGGTGTAGGCTATGTTACTGATATGTACGCTCTTTTGGGACTTGAGCGTCCGCTTGAGCCGATAGGTAAATCGGAGTATCTGAAGCAGGCTAACGATTTAAGTATGCTGCCTGTTACCAGAGAGCTTTTTATAGACGGATATCAGACGGAAAATCCCAACTGGGATTGTATTTTAAACACAAACACCGAATTGTTCACATCGGGCGTTATGGTTGAAAAGGAACAGATAGGTGTTATTGAAACCGGAACCGGCGTAACAAATTTCCACGGCTTTTACACGGCGGATACCGACGGCGACGGAAAAACCGATACGCTTGAGGCATATCCGCGTGACAACAGAGGTATGAATTTTACTCTTGGTCTCAACGGCGCATCCGATTTTTCTGGCGGAGAGGCGATTGCAATTCATTTCAGCAACAGCGGTACAGGCGCATGGAACGATTCTGTCTATATTGACTGTAAAATTACGCTGAACGACGCTGACGGAAACGAATACGAGATGCAGTACGGCAAGGATTATGGTAGCTGTGCCTATTTCTATGATGACGAAGACAGAAGCATTACAGTCAGAAATATGGATGCGGACGCTCATAATTCGTATATATTACGCGCCTGCAGAAGCGGCTGGCTGGTTGTTCCGATTGCCTGCTTCGGTGATTTGGATACAGCGGATATAGCGTCGGTAAGCTTTTCTTTAGCCTCTATTTGGGAGTATAATATTCGTATTTCGGAAATCTCAGCCGTAACTGATATGAATGCTTTTCTCGGACGCACTTATGGAGATATTAACTGGGATGACGAAATTACCGCCGAGGATTTGGCGATTGTTAAACAGGTGCTTTTAGGCTATCATACTGAGATTGACGAATATCTCTGCGATATAAATGAGGATAAGTCCATAAATATAAGGGATTTGGTTCGTTTTAAAAAATCGCTTGCTTCGTAACGCCTTTAAATGCAGGCTTTGGCAGCCGGAAAATCCGGCGAGTATTGTGCAATCATAAAATATTATCAAACGTTAATACAGTCCCGCGCTTTTTTCGCGGGACTTGAAATGGAGCGGTTCAAAAAAATATGTATGTCTTTGAAAACGGAACTCTTAAGGTGGTTCTAAATGATAATGTCAGTGATTTTTCGGTTTTCGTAGGAAATTCTTCTTTTAAAGCGGAGGCAGCAGGTGCTTATTATACCGATTCGGACGGAAAACGTCATCTTTTTTCGGAAATGCAGGCTAAGCTTTCGGAGATAAATGATGAGAACCGTATAGGGATCATAATTGAGTATGCAATGTTTTCCGCCTTGATATGGACGAGTATGAACTCTTCGGAGCTTCATTTTGAAATCTCCGCCGGGGACGACCGCGGCGAAATAGACTCGGTTTGCTGGCCGGCACCGTTTTGTATGGAATATTCGGAACAGGGCTATGCGGTTTTGCCGGTAATGCAGGGCATGCTGATTCATGACAGCAGCGGAGAAGCGCATAATTTAATGGACGGAAGGTTTTACAGCCGCGAGGCAACAATGCCCTGGTGGGGTCAGAGAGACGCTGCGAGCGGATATATGGCGACGGTGGAAACGCCGTGGGACGCGGGAATTGATTACAGTCACAGTATAGGCGAAAGCACACGTGTCTGCGTCAGGTGGATAAAGTCTCTCGGCAAAATGTCGTACCGGCGCAGCGTAGTATTTCGTTTTTTTGATGAAGAAGTTGATTACACGGCGTTTTGTAAATGCTACCGCAGCTTTCTTGATGCCGGAGGGCAGGCTGTGACTCTTGCTGAAAAAGCGGAGAAAACCGAAAGTGTTAAAAAACTTGTCGGCAGTCCGGTTTTCAATTCTCCGGTAGCATATTATAAAATAGAGCCGGAAAGCACCTATTATAATTCTGAGGCACCGGAAAAAAATTCAGAAGTCAATCTCTTTGAGGATATAGCCGATGGCTTGAAAAGGCTTCATAAAATAGGTGTAAAGAAAGCTTATCTTCATTTGGACGGCTGGGGACTCGGAGGATATGACAATTTATGTCCCCGCGTACTTCCGCCGAGTCCGGAGGCAGGCGGCGCCGATGGTCTGAAAAAGATTATCCGTACCTGTAAGGATTTAGGCTATCTGCTGGCTTATCATGACCAGTACAGGGATTATTACCTCAAATCGCCGGACTATGATCAAAATAACGCTGTGATGAGGGAAGACGGCGGCTTTGACAGCTCTGAGGATGTAATCTGGTACGGAGGTATTGAATCACAGCTTTGCGCAAAAAGAGCGCTTTATTATGTGCGGCGCAATTATGATGAGATGAAGAAAACGGGTCTGCTGCCCGACGGTGTTTATCTTGATGTGTTTTCCGCCAGTATTCTGGACGAGTGTTTCAGCCCTGAGCATCCTATGACCCGCCGTGAGTGTGTGGATAGCCGCGGTGAATGCTTTGATTATCTGCATGAATCGGGACTGATTGCAAGTTCGGAGGAGGTAATGGGTGCATTCATCAATAAGCTTGATTTGGTACACCACAGCCCTTACATATACGCGTTCTTTGATTTTTTGAATCGCAAGCCCTTCGGAACGGCGGTACCGCTGCTGAATCTGGTCTATCATGACTGTATTTTAATTCCATGGGCATTTGCTGACAGCGGAGTATGGGGACTGCCGGAGAATGAATCCGGAATTTTGCACTGTCTTTTGAACGGCGGTCTTCCGGCAGTAAATTTTGCTTTGAAGCAAACGGATATTCCGGCGCTTGAACTTATTTGCAGGCTTAATGAAGAGGTGGCGTTCGCCCGGATGACGTCGCATGAAATTCTTAATTCCTCTGCTAAGCTTCAGAAAACAGTCTTTTCCACGGGAACCTCGGTCACGGTTGATTTTGAAAGCGGAAGCTATAATATTAAATGGGCTGACGGAAGTATAACAGAAGGGAAAAGACCGTAGCCGAAAAAGGCAGAATACGCATTTTATATAAGCGATTAACGGCGGACCGATTATTTTACGAAAATAAAAATCTGCCGCGGAACAGTCTGATTAGCCTCCGTTCTGCCGCTCTCGGAGCTTTTCTTTCCCTTTTGTGCTGATATTAAGCGGCAGAATGGAGCTTAATATGAATAAATCCGAATTTTTTAACCATAAAATCGTGCTTGAAACCTATGAATGGGAAAATATTTGGTGGGAGAATACTGCGGATTCGGTTCATCCGCGCGTTCTGTATGTCGGTGATTCAATTTCATGCGGCATACGCACAAAGGCGACGGCAGCGTCAAATAACGAACTGCTTTTTGACGGAGTCGGAACCTCAAAGGCGCTGGACAACGCCTTTTTTTACTCAACCATTCATAACTTCGCGCTTCAGCAGGAAAGCTGTGCGGCAGTGTTATTCAATAACGGTCTCCACGGCTGGCATTTGGACGACGGGGAATACGAATTTTACTATCAGAAAATGATTGATTTTTTAAAAAAAGAATTTTGCGATATTCCGTCCGCGCTTGTGCTCACCACCGATGTTGTAAATGAGCCGTACGGCTATGATGCGAAAAGAATTATAAGCAGAAATGATATTGTTTGCCGCCTTGCGGAAAACAATGAGATGCCGGTTATCGATTTGTACAGCGTTTCGCGCGGGCTTGCCGATCTGCACTGCGATGACGGCGTGCATTTTACGGACGAGGGCTACGGAAAACTCGGAAAAGCGTTATTTGACGAAACTAAAAAATTTTTATGTAAAAAGTAGGGAACAGCAGCATGAGTTTATCTTTTGAAAAAATAAAACTTCTATCAGCCGAGTTGAACGGGGAATCTTCGCTTCCGCCGCTTGCGTATATGGATAATGTTCAGAATCTTACCGAGTCTGCTTTGGATGAGGATGACGGTCTGTTTGTGGGATACGGCTTTTTGCCTTCGGTTTTTCCGTACCGCATGCAGGATTTGTATAACCGTTCGTTAAAGGAAAAGGAGTATCAGTGCGCGGTGTTGGAAAATGAGTATCTGCGCGCCGTTTTCCTGCCTGATTTCGGCGGACGAATGTGGTCGCTTTATGATAAAAAAGCGCAGCGTGATTTGGTGTATCAGAATCCCGTTATACGTCCGTGCAATCTCGCCGTAAGAAATGCGTGGATTTCCGGAGGTATTGAATATAACTGCGGAATGGTCGGTCATGGACCGTTTACCTGCTCACGCATATTTACCGCGCGCGCGGCTCTTGAAGACGGAACACCGGTTCTTCGCATGTATGAATTTGAGCGGGTACGCCGCATTGTTTATCAGATGGACTTTTTTCTGCCGGAGGATTCCAAGGTGCTTTATGCGCGTATGCGCATCGTCAATCCGAACAGAGAAGTAGTTCCGATGTATTGGTGGACGAATATTGCTGTTCCGGAGGGAAAGGAATACCGTAACGTCGTAAATTCGTCGGAGGCATACAATAATTTTGGAGGCTGCGTATGTAAGAATCCGGTTCCGCATTTTAACGGCAACGATATTACATATCCGGTAAATAATCCTATTGCGGTAGATTATTTCTGGAAAATTCCTGAGTCGCAGCGGAAATATACCGCGTATTTGGATAAAAACGGCTACGGACTGGTTCAAACGTCAACCTCGCGCCTGAAGGGACGCAAATTATTCGTTTGGGGTCAGGGACCGGGCGGTGCAAGGTGGCAGGAATTTCTGACGCAGGATAATTCCGATCAGAAATATGTGGAAATACAGGCCGGGCTTGCGAATACGCAGTATGAGTGCCTGCCTATGCCGCCCAAAACCGCTTGGGAATGGATGGAGTGCTACGGCGCATTACAGACGCGTCCGCAGAAGGTACACGGGAACTGGGATGAGGCAATCTCCGAAACCGCGGAATGTCTTGAAAGGCTGGTGCCGGAAGACGCTCTTGAAAGCCTGCTTAAAAGCACCCGCAAGGCAGCGGTTTCGCCCGCTGAAGCCCTGATATTCAGGGGCAGCGGATGGGGAGAGCTCGAGCGGCTCCGCAGGGCTGCCAATAATGAAGATGAACTGTGCCCGCACTTGGATTTCGGCGGTGTCGGTCCCGAACAGCAGGAATGGCTGACGCTGCTCAATACCGGTAATTTTTCTGAGTTTGACGCCGAAAAAATGCCGTTGTCATGGATGCTTCAGCCCGAATGGACGGAAATCATAAAAAAATCCGGTGACGGTCATAAAAAGTATCTGCACCTTGCGGCGGTAAATTTTGTGAACGGCTGCTATGATGAAGCGGAAGGCTTCTGCAGAAAAGCGCTGGAATACTTATCGTCGCCGGCGGCGCTGTTTATTATGTCGCAGATTATGCGGATAAAAGATCAAAAAAAGCAGGCGGCGCAATACGCACTTGAGGCATATGAATTTATACCGGAGGATATTTCACTGGCAAGACAGGCAATGGAGTCTCTCTCAAAAGCGGCTGAGTATAAAAAAATGCTTGCTGTATATGAAACGTTTGACGAAAAACTTCGTAATGACGGACGGATTATGATGCTTTATTGTCTTGCGCTGCTGCGAACAGGTGATATTTCCGGCGCCGAGGAGTATCTGTACCATGGCGGAGGAATCTGTGTCGTAGATATCCGCGAGGGAGAAATAAGCATAACCGACCTTTATCTTGAAATTGAAGAGGCAAAGGCGCGCCGTGACGGTTTACCTTTTTCACGTGAGGATGCGGTCGTTCCGCGTAAATTTGATTTCAGAATGTCTGTGGAAAAAAAGAATCAGTAACGGTGATTATATGAGTATATTGCTACTATTCCTTACGGTATGCGCCGGCGGTGTGCAAAGCGCATTTGCAAAAAAGTACAGCCAGAAGGAAAATTGCGGTAAATATATATTTTACGGTATTTCTACGTTTTTTGCCTTGCCTGCGTTTGTTATACAGGACGGGTTTCGTTTTGACTTCACTCAGGGAGTGCTCATATATTCAATTATATTTGCCGCGGCTTACTGTTCAACGCTTATTTTTCAGTTTATAGCGCTGAAAAACGGATCGATATCGCTCACTGTATTAATTAATTCTTATTCGCTTATAATACCGACCTTTTACGGCATTATTTTTCTTCATGAGCCGTTTACGGTAAGCATGGCTGTCGGTTTAGCGCTGCTTGCGGTATCGCTGTATATGACAGTTGGGATAAAAACGGACAAGGGAAAAATAAATCTTAAATGGCTTTTGTGTGTTGCGGTCGCGTTTTTCGCCAACGGCGCCTGCTCTACCGTTCAGAAAATACAGCAGACCGTATATGACGGCAGATATAAAGGCGGATTTATGATTGCCGCGTTGTTAATCGTCTTTTTGGTGCTGATGCTTTTCAGCTTTATTTTTGAAAAAGATGTGTGGGTCCGTTCTGTAAAATCCGGCTGGTATCTGGCGGCGCCGCTTGGGATAGCCAACAGCTTGGTTAATCTTTTTGTTCTGATTTTATCAAACACGGTTCCGGCGTCGGTTATGTTTCCTATAATTTCAGCAGGCGGTGTGGTTACTTCATCTGTTATAGGAATTGCTTTTTTTAAAGAAAAACTCAGCGGCATTCAGCTTGCGGGAGTCGCAGTGGGAATTATTTCCATAATTTTTCTTAGCATTTAGCTGCACCGTATTTTTGCTGCCGGCATATCCTCGTTCGGGGATATGCCTAGGACGCTGTCTGCGGGTATGACCGGCGCGGCGGATAATCCTTTGGCGGATATTGACGGTGATTCCGTATTTGACTCCGCCGATATTGCCGAAATTAAAAAGCTTTTTTTATTAAGCTGAAAAAATAATTTAAAAATTAAATAGCAGTATAATAAAAACAGGTCGATCGATCCGGTTGCAGTAAACGGATTTGATTGACCTGTTTTTTCAGAGATAAAATAAGGAACGAGCACAGCTCGTTCCGATATGGTGGGGACTGGCGGGCTCGAACCGCCGACCTCCTGCGTGTGAAGCACTATGTATAGATGTTATTTGCTATTGCGTACTACATATAGTGCTTTTTGCTCCGAAAAAGATTGCCTTCAAGCATCTTTTCTCCACTGTTTCCGTATGTTCTGCTTCTGTCTATGGTCAGTTATGTGGTCAAAAACGCTTTCCGAACGGATGAAAAACTCCGCCGGAGAGCGTTTTTTTATGTTGTTAGTGGCGCTTGGCTATTTTTCGGGGACAATAGCATTTATGGCCTTAAGGCTTTTGCAAAGCTCATCATATGAGACACCGTTTGACGCGGTGCCCTTACAGGCAGCAAGCGTCGCGGCACACCCGGCGGCCTGACCGGTCGCCATACAAACGGCCTGTACGCGTACCGCGCTGTTGGCATATGAATCGGAAGAAATACATCTTCCCGCGCAGAGTATGTACTTTGAACCTTTTGGAATCAGCGCCCTGTATGGGATTTTGGAGACAGTATTTTCCGGATGAAATTTTTGTTTTATACCGTTTAGAACATGCAGGTCAATAGGATAAAAAGCATAACAAATCGAATCGGGATACATAAATCCCGTAATATAGTCTTCAGCGGTTACGGTAGTCTCGCCTACTATTCTGGCGGTTTCTCTGACACCGGTTTCTTCGGCGGCAAAGTCGACATTAAGATTTTCAAGTCCCTTTATGCTTTTTAAAAAATTATATACCTGAATATATGATGTATAGGTTTTTTGTTCAAGCTTTGTTTTTCCTTCAGAGGTGTCGGCGTCGACGCAGGGTATGTGCATGTCAATTTTATGATCGCGGAGATATGAAATCAGACGGTCCGCGTTGATATGCTCGGGTAACGCGGCGCTTTTTATGCGCTCTTTAATTTCAATCGTATCAACTTTATTAAAGTCATATCCGGAAATGTGGTTCTGAAGAGTTGCGGGCTGCTGAGCACTGCTTTTTACGGTTTCATAACCTGCAATGGTTACAAGGTTCGCGTCGCCTGTAGCGTCGATCACCATTTTTGCGTTAGCTTCAATAAGACCGGTTTTTTCGGTAATTATTAAGTTTACTCCGGTTGATGATTCCTCAGCCGCGGAAATCATAGAGTTTGTAATCAAAGTAACGCCGCTTTCCCTGCACATTTCAAAAAGAACCGCGGTATAAATAAATCTGTTTAATTTGATTTGCTCCTGCCAATGTTTTTGGGGCTTAAAAGAAATTTTCGGCATTTCAGCTCCGCCGAGTTTTATAGTTTTTTCAATAGCTTCCCAGCACGGACCTGATATTATCTGTTTTCCCCAGGCAAAAAACAGTCCGGGGAAATTGACACTTGCGGCTGTTATTGTTCCGCCGAGTATACTGTTTTTTTCTATAAGTATGGTTTTCGCGCCGGTTCTTGCCGCGGCTATTGCGGCAAAAACCCCGGAAGTGCCGCCGCCTACGACAATAACGTCCGCAATTACTTTTTTGTGTATATTATACTTTGAAATCATATGTGTTCCTCCCGGCTTTAATTTTAAATTTGTATTGTTTATTTAATAATTTAATGTTTTAAAACGCAACAAAGCGGAAAATACAGGGCGATTTTTGTTTACGCGAAAAGCTTTTTATAATCAATGTCAGCCATAAATACGGCGGCGTAAGTCATCGTCAGATGAAACAGCGAGGTATTCCATTTCGCGTCCTTACTCCAGACTTCAAAAGTAGTTGTTGCGCCTTCATCTATCATTTTAAGCCATGCGTTCCTGTCTGACAGAGCTTTTTCAAGCAGATCGCCTCTGCCGTTCTTAATCAATCCCAATAAAGCGGGGAAAGTACAGAAAAGCGAAAGCGAGCTGATTTTTTGCGCGTCAAGCATATTTATTATCTTTGGGTAGAATTTCTCGTCCGGACAGAGTCCGAAGGCAAACGGGAAAATATTTCCTACAAGGCTTATGTGAGAGGTATTGACCCCGTCCCGGTACAGATGCTTTTCTTTGTCAAAAAATGTGCTGTTAAACGAGCTTATAAGGGGTGATATATTTCTGTATTCGCCGAGTTCCAGAATTTCGGAGATTCTGTTTGCGGTTTTTATTGCTTCAATATAATACGCATTTATGGAAATATGAGGCTTACGGCAAATTTCACCTTCCGTTATGCGGACATCATACCCTTGCCGGAAGTTTTCCGGCCATTCAACAACACACCATTTATCCAGATCTCTGATGAGATAATTTTTTTCATAGCTTTGCCTATAGGCTTCAAGCAGCTTTATTACCTTAGGTCGGTTTGCTTTGAGATATTCCTTATTGTGAGTGAAATTGTAATGCCATAGAACAAGAAAAATCAGAATAAGCGGATATTCCGCTATTTCCTGCATAAAAGAGCAGTTGATACATGTGACAAGAGTATCGGTTATAAAATCGGAGGAGAAAGCGTCGTCGATAAGCTTTCTTACCATGCTGTCGTCTTGAGTTAAAATCATATTAGTCAGCGCCGTATAGCAGCCGTCGCCCACGTAAAAACCTTTTTCGCGATCCATACAGTCCTGGATTACCTCCTGAACGCCGTATTTCTGTGTGTGTATGCACAGCTGCCAAATTTTTTTCAAATCCTCGATTTTGGAAAATTCATTTTTGAGTGAGGCTTTAAGCTTAAACGGATAATGTCTTGCAGTTAAGCTTATATCCAAAAGGCAGGCGTCCGCCGGAAGTATTAATTCCGCATAACGGAAGGACTTGAAATCAAACCAGTCCAGCGTGTTTTCGCCGTCAGAAAGAATCCATTTTTCATTATATGCGCAGTTTGCGCGCAGATTAAAACGTACCGCACCGTCTTCATTAAGCTCCTGACCGCATCTTACGGTAACAACGCCGCCTTGTCGCCCTTTTACTGAAGCGTTTAAGTATCCTATATAGTTGGAACCGAAGTCGAAAGTCAAAGTGTTACCGTCGGAACAACTTTTAATCGGTCTGATATTTTCAAATTCAAGCATATGGCTTTTTTGTTCTTTAAGACGGTAATCAGCAAATTTATGTATCTTGGCGTATTCCCAGTCAGAATCGTCAAAATCCGTTTTATAGAAATCAACCTCCGCTGCGTTTGAGTCATAGTTTTCGGCAAACTGGGTATTATATCCTATTATTCCCGCTTCGGTATAGGCGGAGTGCCGATGGGTTTTGAAGGTTTCATCGCTAGAAATGATAATTCTGTTGTCGGAAATTAAATCAAGGATCAAGCCGTGCCTGTTGTCGCCGCTCTGCCATACCCTGTTTATAAGACCCTGATAGAGTGTATGGATGGCAATGGTGTTTTCCCCGTCGCGTAAATATTTGCTTATATCTATAATGTTATAATTTTGCTGAAAATGATACGACGGCGCAGGTCCCTGCGCAGCGAATGTTCCGTTTATATATAATTTATAATAATCGTCCGCTGAAATATAAATTTTCGCAATAGAACCCATATTGCAGTATTTGAATTTTTTGCGGAATAAAATGTGACGGTTTCTGTGTTCATCGCACGGCAGATCCGCTTTGTCAAGCTGCCTGTGAAAAACATTTCTGGGCTTCAGCCCGAAAAATTCGGAATCAGTAATCCATTTTCCATGAAATATATGGTTCATCTTAATCCGCCTTTTAGGAGTAATTGCTTTTTATTATATTTAAATTTTGAAATTTTGCAATATATTTGTTTTGATTTTTTTGAAATGTAATTTATTTAATTTATTTTTTTATAAAGCTTTATGGTTTATTTGTTTGTTTATAAAAAAAATAAATTTTGTATTGACTTTTTATGAATTATGAGATATACTGTGGATAGGTTAGAAAAATTAGATGTTGAAGGCGTTATTTTTTTTATTTGCGCTGTTTACCCGAGTAAATAAATTAAATTATCCAATCATATATTTAACTCAAATTCAATTGTATTTATTGATTAAATCACAAAAATAAATTAAAAGTTTTTGATTAAATCGTATTATAAATTGATATAAAATTTTATGTTTTTATTTACTCGAGTAAATAATTCGCCGCTTACTGTATTATTCCGGCGCGCGGCCGCGCCGATTAAATAAAAAGGAGCGTTTATATGAAAAGTAGGTTGCTTGTAAAAAAACTGGTCTCCGGTATTCTGTCGGCGGGTATAGTGATGTGTTTGTTTATAAATACTTCCGGTGCAGGGTTTTCAGATGAGTCCGGTGCTATACCCGTGAGCATTGGCTCGCTGGGCTTTGTTACAGAATGGACAATGGAGCCTGTCGAAGAAGATTCTGAAATCGGAATCGATACCGATGTAGCGCTTAATAAAACAGCATTTACGGTTAAAAGCAAGGCTTCCGGAAAATATCTTACGGCTATTTTCAATGACGACGGCACAGCCGAGCTTTGCACACTGCCGCGTGACGAGGCAAACGATGCGCAGCTATGGATTTTTTTTGATTCCTGGGTAGACGATATTTATTATTACTGCGTGGCGAATCTCGGGAAATTTGTGGAGACAAACGGCAAGTTCTATGCCGCTATGCTCTACCGGTCGGGAAGCGGTTTAAAATTCAAAGCCCTGAGTATGAGCGGTGAAGGAAATTACAGCATACATTTCGGCGGAAGCGATAATAATTCGATTGAAACCCTGCGCGGCGAGGACGGAAGCTTTTCGGCTACTGTAAAATATCGTGGGGGAGCTTATTATTGGACTGAGAAGTACATATCAGATCCGTCTGAGAACGCCGGTGATAAAAAAACACTGTCAGAGGTAATGCTTGACGGGGAAATATGCGGAGCCGAGTCGCTGAAATTTACTCCCGCGGAATATGTAACCTACTATAATGGCTCGGGCGCAGCGGAGGAGGCGGTAGCTTACCTTATTGAAAGCGAAAAGAGCGGCGGCTATCTTACGGCCGCTTATAACGAAGACGGCTCCGTTCAGCTAACATTTGATACGCGTGACGCTTCGGACGAAAGCCAGCTATGGATACTGCGCGAAAGCTGGGAAAGTCTTGACACCAACTGGTACAGCCTTGGAAATCTTGGCATGGTATATTCCGCTGAAACAAGCGGCGGCACGGCGGTCAACGCTGTTTATCAGCTTAACTGGAGCGGCACAGACAAAGCTCTTGTCACGGCTGCTGTGGGAAACAGCGGGAACGGCAGTGAAACATGGATGCTTAACGGCGGCGGCACGGCTGACAGCGAGGGGCATCTTTCGGTGGGAATTGAGGATATTGCGGATACAGACGGAAGCTTTTCTGCTTCTCTGTCGCTTCGTTTCCCCGAATACTATATAATTGAGGATGACTCAGATATAGATGCATCTGCTAATGTCAAAATCGCGGCTTCAGGCGAAAATGAACGCTTTGATATCGATACAGTGGATAAAAATGCGGCTTACCGCTGGCATATTCGGTATAGTTTAACTTATGACGGCGTTAAGTATTATACCGTTAAGAATATGCTTACCGGGACATATCTTACAATGTACAGAAATGGGATTTATCTGGCAGAGTTGAAGGAAGGAAGCTCTCACCAGCTTTGGAGTTTTACTGACGCTTCGGAAGTGGATGCCGAATGGAGTGGTGCCTATCTTCTGCGCTGCCTTGGTCATAAAAGCGACGAGATAAATGTGTGGAACGGTAATATGCAGTTGCTTGATGAGAACGGACTTTCCTATTTCGACACTTCCGATAAATTAAACGCGGGCGGAATTGCATGGACGCTTATCAAGAATCGCGGCAAAACAGACATCTCTGACGATATGATTGCCGTCATTAATTCTTATCAGTGGAGCAGCTACGGATCGAATTACTACCTTTGCAGCCGGCAGGCGATATACGGCGATATAAACGGAGACGACTCGGTGGATGTACGCGACCTTGTAAATATGAAGAAGCAGTCGTCAGACGCAGATTCTGCCGGATGTGAAACCGATATGGATGCCGACGGTCTTAACGCGCGCGCCTCGGATTTGGCGCTGCTGCGCCGGTTGCTTATGGGTATCTGACAGAGAATGTTTTCAGAGAAGCTGCCATAAATGTTTTAATATTAATGCGCTGAGGCAGTCGGAGTCTGCTGCGTATGAAAAAAGATAGAATAATATCAGCAATGTTAGGAAGTGTTGTTGCAATGGCGGTTACCGGAGCTTACTGCGCATATGAAAAAACAACGGAGGAAGATTGCTCCGCTGTCCGGTTTTCAGAGTACGATGGGAGCGAAAATCAGCTTTGGACATTTAAGCCGGCTGATAATTCGGCAGAACCGGAATATCGGCTTGTTAATGTAAAAACCGGTAAATATCTTACAGTTTGCTCGTTTGTGGTTTCCTCAAAGGAAGCTGACGCAGAAAATGCTCCTACTGTTTTTAAGGCACTAAGGATTGACGGAAGGGATGAATCGCCTCTGTATACGTTTTCATCTGACGCCGGCAGGCTGTCGTATGCCGGCGGAAGGCTTTGTGCGGATAACTCATCTGCGTCAAAATTCAGGCTTCTTTCTTTTGCGGACGGTTTGCCGGCGGCGCTCATTCCTGCCGGCACCTATGCGGTGTGCCGCGCAGAAGAGGACGCCGTTATTACGGATAACGGCGACAGTCCGATATATGTGAGCCGAAATGCCGCTGAGGGTACTGAAGCGGCGGTCCAGAAATGGCATATCGATTTCAGCCGCAGGTTAAACGGGACGGATTATTTCACATTAGTCAATCTTGACAGCGGGCGTTATTTTGCCGCAGACTCATCCGGAGCGTATATGCTTTCCTCGAAAAATGACAGCAGAGCGCTTTGGTCGGCAAGAAAAATCAGCACCGAAGATATTCCGGCTGAATTTAAGGCGCCCCGGGATCTCGGTTGTTGCTACCGTTTAGTAAATTTTGAAGGCAATACTTTATACTATAACGGATCTGCCGGTGTTTTATGCGCCGATGAGAAGGTTCCCTTCGGTCCGAGCAGCACGTATATGTTCAGCGGCGGAATAAATTTCCCTAAGAGCGGCACGGTGCAAATATCGAATATCGGCGGCAGAGGCGGCGAAAAGGATATTTATGACATTTCACGCCGGCGCTTTCTGCAATCAGTGAAAACCGGATATGAAGTCCCGGTTACATTGCAGGCACCTGACGGCAGAAAAAATCAAAAGTGGCTGATAGAGTATGTGTTAAGCGAGGAACGCAGAGGCTGTTGGTATAAAAAACATTATTATACCGTAAAAAATGCCGCGCACAATCTTTATCTCACTGTGAAAAACGGAGAAATAATACTTGCCGACCGCGACGAGCACAGTGATTATCAGTTATGGAATTTCTTTGATATGAAATGGGGATGGACAAATTCTCACAGCGGAGGCGATAGATTTATCAATTATTACTGCGTTGTTAATAAGGGAACCGGTACAGCAATGGTTTCGGTGAATCTGAGGCTGAGTCTTAAAGAATTGCGCACCGATATAATAGGAGGAGATTCAGGAGCTTCTTGGCTGCTCAACGGAGCCTCTGTAGATCTCGGTCATGCCCAGGGGAATAATAACGCGGAAAAACTGGTGAAGTCGCTTGAGGTATCGATGCTGTGTTATGCGACAGGAGTATATCTTGAAGCGTCAGGCAGCGCAAATAAGTAGCTGGGTATACTTGCCGTGGTTGAAAACGCCTTACGGACGCAGAAAATCAATTCAGGGAGGATTTATAATGAAAATCAAGCAATTTGCTTTCAAGTCGGCTGCACTTTTTACTGTATTTGTGCTTTCGGCGGCACTGTTTGCCGATGCCTTGATGAGCTTTGCGAGTGCCGCTGAAAATAATGTTACGCTTTCGGCTGACTATAACGACGCTACTGATTGGGTTATTGAGCCGGTAGAGACCAACTATACATATTATGTGGGCAATTCGGCGGCAGAGGAGCAGGGTACCGTATATACAATCAAATCCGCGGAAAGCGGAATGTATTTAACGGCTTCCTTTGATTCTCAGGGCGCGCTTACTCTTGTTACTGCGCCTCGAGAAGCAGATAATGCAGGGCAGCGATGGCTGCTGAGGATTCCCTGGAACGCGCCCTCCAGCGATCCTAATTACGGTTCGCTTTCCTATGCTCTTGTTAATTTAGGCTATACCTATGAGGTATCAGGCAAGCAGGTTCCCGCGCTTATAAAGACGGATCTTACGGTTGTCAGTCTCTCAAATAACGGGAACGGTCAGTATATGTGGTGCATAAACGGAGGATTGGGGGAAAAGCTTCCGTCGGAATTTACCTCATTCACAACGAAGCTTTTCGGAGCCAGTCCGAGCAATTATCTGTGTGAGGAGACTCAGGAAGGCTCAGAGCCTTATGTAAAACAGTATGACGCTGTTCTGACTGCAGCCGATAATACGGAATGGGTATTTGAAGAGGCCGGAATAGAAAGCTATGCCGACTATCAGGGTACGGTGCGCTCGAACCAGCAGCTTTATACAATAAAGAGCAAGGAAAGCGGAGCGTATCTTACCGCTGTATATTCGGATGACGGATCGGTTACTTTTGAAACCGGTAGCAGAAATACGTCCGATCGAGGTCAGCTTTGGAGCTTTTTCCGTGCCGACGGCTGGGGCGGCTTCTATAATCTTATAAATTTCGGCAGGATGAACGATGCAGCGGTAGATGACGGCACTGTCTCTGTACCTACACAGATAGAAACCGATGGGGAGGGAGTTGTTTTAACGACTCCGCTCGCGCACGGCGCCGGAACCAGATCATGGTTTTTTAACGGGGAACAGAATACAATCGAAAGTCTTGTAAGCTCACAGGGGAGTACCGACGGTTCTTTTACCGCCGCTTTTTCAACCCAGTGGCCTGTGCTGTATTTTTCCGAGATTATACCCGAGACCGGACGTACCGCAGATGTGCTTATCAAATCCTCTCTGAGTGATGATTTCAGTCTGTCCGATGTAGATTCTGACGACGCATACCTCTGGGATGTCAATTACCAGACAACCGAAAACAATAAGGATTATTATACGCTTTACCATCATGGAACGGGACTTTATCTGTCTATAAGAAACGGCAAGCCCGTTCTTGCGGAGCGGGACGAGTTTGATACCACGCAGCTTTGGTACTTCAAGGAGTGCTCCGAATACGGCAATCAGCTTGCGGCATGGGATAATATATACGAAATTCAGCGCTACGGCGATATTACCGCGATACATACCATAGAAAGCGGAGAGGCGCTGGAGGAGGATGGGCTTAAATTTACATCGACTACATCATTCGGAGAACAGGGCGGCCGCGGCTGGACTCTGGTAAAGAACCGCGGAACGGCTGAGTTGGGTAAGAACAATACCTGCGTTATCAACTCCTATCAGTGGGGGAAGGGCGGGAATTATTATTTATATGCTCCGGTATACCGTCCGCTGGAGTCGGTATCTCTTGATAAAACGGAATTGAAGCTTGTCCCCGGAGCTTCCTATAAGCTCAGCTTGAGTCTATACCCCGAGGACACCACAGATACAGTCGAGCCGGTATGGGAGACTAATGATGAATCGGTGGCATCTGTGGATCAAGACGGAAATATAACCGCGCATAAGCTCGGTACTGCGGTAGTAACCGTTACCGCCGGAGGGAAAACCGCGTCCTGTACGGTGACGGTCGAGGATATAAATGTTGAAGCGGTGCAGCTCAGCCGCGACAAGCTTTCATTAACCGTGGGTGCGTCGTATACGCTTACGGCCGAAGTCCTGCCGGAGGGCGTTACACAGGAATACAGTGTTTCCTGGAAAACGGACAATGACAGCGTCGCGTCGGTTGACAGCAACGGAACGGTTACCGCGTTAAAGGCAGGAGAGGCTGTTATTACCTGTATACTGGAAACCGATTCCGGTATATTTTCCGACGAATGTGAAATAGATGTTCCTGTAAACGGAATCACGAGCGTGTCGCTTTCAAGAGAAAAAATGGAAATTATTCTAGGCGAGAATTATAAGCTTGATTACAGTATAGCTCCTGACGACAACGACGCAGAGAATATCGATGTTGTTTTTACGAGCGACAATTCTGACGTTGCTGTGGTAGACGGTGACGGAAACATTACGGCGGCAGGTATTGGCAAAGCGATAATAACTGTTACCGTTAACGAGCTTTATACCGATACTTGCGAGATAACCGTAATACACCGCGGGATCGAGAGCCTTACAATAAATAAAAATTCTCTTGAACTGATTTCGGGTCAGAGCGATACCCTTACGGTTGAAATTCTGCCGGAAAACACTACGGTAGACAAGGCTGTGCTTTGGAGCTCTTCGCGTCCGGCGGTTGCAATGGTGACCGGAGGAAAGGTTACCGGTATAAAACCGGGAACAGCGCAGATAACCGCGACAGTTGGCGACAAGAGCGTCACCTGTGATGTTACGGTCGTATCCTCCGATAAAACGGAAGAACTTATTACATGGCAGGGGACTCTGCTTGATAATGACGGCTTGGCCCTCAGAAGTCATCAGATTACGGTCGGCGAAAAAACTGCCTATACGGATCAGAACGGTGAATTTATGCTTTCGGACCTGCCGGTGGGGGCCATTACTGTTGAGGTCAGGGACGCAGACGGAGAGCTTGTGCTTACAAAAGCTATTTTAATTGAAAAAGGAGATAATGATTCGGTTAACGAAAGCGTAGTTACGGTGGCTGGCGATATTATGCGCCTGACTATAAAGATTAACGGCTCTGATGCGGAATTAACCGAATATCAAACCGCTAAGGATTACGCAGGAATAGATATCCCGAAAACCGGTGACCGCGCGGTGCTTGTGATGTCGTTTGTGTTTATGCTCAGTTCTTTTTTGCTTTTGGTATATACGCTGTTAAGGTCGGCGACGGCGGGCGGTAAGTCTCCGTGTGATTAATAAAGGTAGGTATATAATGAAAAAGCTGATTTATTTTTTTGTGACAACTGTGCTTTCCGCTGCGGTATTATCCGGAGGTATTGTAGGTCAGGCGGCTGCTGAATCGCAGTCGGATGTGGTTGTTGAGATTAACGCGGACAGCTCGGAATATTCTTCCGGTCAGAAAGCAGATATAGGCTATAAGGTTTACAGCAATATTATGGACCCCGGCATTGAGGTGAGAAATGTTTATATCACCGCTTCTGCTGACGAAAAGCTGTCAGAGGTGGGCGTGGAAGGCGGAACGAAAAAAATTGATATGCTGGAATTCGGAGCACCCGCTGAAAGCAGTGCCGCGGTTAAAAGCGGAGACTCGGAAGAACCGCAGTTTACGCTGACGGAAAACAATAGCGCGGAGGCGTCTTATTCGGAAACAGAGGAAAAAGGAACGCCGGTATGGATTTTCTGGTTGGCTGTCGCTTCAGCGGCAGCGGTATTGGCGGCGGTAATAGCATTCAAGAAAAAAAGGGCAAAGGCTTCTTTTATGCTCGCGGCAATTATATTTTGCGCATCGGCGTCCGCCGGCACTCCGGCGATAAAGGCAATCAGCGGCACGGATAACCGGGTTACAAAGGAGATAACTGTAATGGTTGATGGAACACCCTGCAAGTATACTGTAGATGTAACTTACGATCTTGTTGTAAACGATAAGGTCAGCTACTATGAGGATAATACCGAATCAAATGCGGTTCCGAACAATGCCCCTACAGGGGTTGTAACAATTGAAAATGACTATATCCGTTTGGGTGTGAATCTAAGCTACGGAGGGGCAATTACGCTTTTGCAGTCGGTCGACGGAGGAATAAGCGAAAATACCGAAAATATTATCAATAATTATGACTGGGGACGGCAGATACAGATGTCGATGTATTCCGGACCGACTCCGTATTACAAGCTGAATCATGAAGAGGCGCCGGATCGCTGGAAGCATCTGGGCTGGAACCCTATACAGTCGGGAGATGTCGGAGAATACCATTCCCGCATACTTGCCTACTATAACGACGGCGAATGTATTTATGTCAAATGCCGGCCTATGCACTGGCCGCAGATAGATATGCCGGCCGAATGTACATATGAGGTACTGTATACACTTATTGATAACAGCGTTGACGTCCGCTGCCGTATGGTAAATCAGCGCACCGATTATACCGACGAGGAATATCAGCAGCTGATTGACGAATATTACAGCGAAAGTACCACTATTGATTCTATACGAAACACCCGGCAGTACGCGGCGCGAAGTCAGGAACTTCCTGCCGTTTATACCAACGGAAACTTCTGCAACCTCGTGGCATATACCGGAACTAATCCGTTTGAGGGAGAGGATCTTGTAACATTATTCAACGCCAGCACTCCGGAGGAGGAAACAGAATCATGGCGCAGATATACCGCCACAGAAAACTGGATGGCGCTTGTTGATAATTCTGGTTACGGTCTGGGAATTTATAACTCGGCTACGAGCGAGTTCAGCTGCGGCTTCGTAGGACCTAAGGCAGACCCTTCGAGCTGTTCGGAAACGGATTTAAGCACAGGGTATATCGGACCTAAAGTAAATGAAATTCTGGATTATAACATAGTATACGATTATAATTATAAGCTTTTTGTGGGAACGGTCGAGCAAATACGCGAGGGAGTTTATGAAACGGCTGAAATCGACTACGAGGATTACAGCTTTGATTTCTCTGAAAATCGTGACGGCTGGTATTACCCACAGAACGATGAGGATGAGTATATTACGGACTCAGGCTTCGGCAATCAGAACTGCCTTGATTTTGATTTCTTCCCGGACAGTTCGCTCAGCAGCAATAAAAATTTCTGGAGAACAGACAGCTTTAATTCCGTTGACATAGACGCGGCGTTTTCAAACACCGACGGCTCAGACATACGTATAGATGCGGTTTTTACTATGTATAACGGCGCACAGGAGGCAGACGGCGTTACTGCTGAGACAATTACAGTTCCGTTGATTGTAAAAGGTGACGGTGAGCGGAGAACCTATACGCTGGAGCTTGACGATATTTATGAATATCAGAACGGACTTTCCTGCACAACTCTCAAATTTAATTTCCTTAGCTCCGGAAGCGCTGAGATTTATTCCATATCTTTGAAATAGTCGAGGGGGCCGAGAAATGACATTGAGAAAGGGTATAGCAGCCACTGCGGCGGCACTTTTGGTTTTTACCTGTATAAAGTTTCCTGCATTGACAGGCAGCGCGGACACCGGCGTACAGCCTGAGCAGCCGCTTTCTTTCAGCAGCGGAACCGAAAGTGAAAATCAGCTTTGGCGCTTTGAGCCGGCGGACGATAGTGTTTCTCCCGAATACTATCTTCAGAATGTAGATTCCCGTCAATACCTGATGATCGAGGACGGTGAGCTGACTGCCGGAACTGTAAATGAACAGAATGTGCCTGCGGTATTTTCGGTATCAGGTGATAAAAACGGATATACGATAGGCTGCCAAAGCATGTATTTAAACGCAGAAAACGGCTTGGCGGTACTTGGCGTGGAAAAGACTGTATTTGAAGCTATTTCCTTTGACAGCGGTCAGGCTTCTTCTCTCCGACCTGCGGGAACATATGGCATACGCATCAAGGGCAGCGACTTGTTTTTTACAGATGCCAGCGGCTCTTATTATACGCTTAGCAGCAATGCCGATGTATATTCAAGCGCCGCGACACAAAAATGGCATATTGATACCGCGGAAATTATCAACGGTGAACAGTATTACACGTTTGTCAGCCTCGACAGTAACCGTTATGTTTCTTCAGACGGTGAAAACGCGGTGCTGAGATATTTAAAAGACAGCAGCGCATCTCTTTGGCGAGTGACCGAAATATCATATCAGGATATTCCATCGGACTGCGGAATGAACGATATGTATAATCATTACTACCGCATAACCAATGCATTGGGACAAATTCTATACGTTGACGGAGAAACCGGTGCTTTCAGGCTGAGTTCGGATATAGCCTTGGATCCGAGCAGCATATTTGTATTTGAGGAAGGCGGAGAATTTTCAAACAGCGGTACATTTCATATTGCCAATATCGGAGGACGGGGAGGTAGCAGCGACGTTTATGATGAAACCTGCCGCAGATTTTTGCAGTCGGTCAGGGACGGCTATGAATTATCGGTCTCGCTCCAGCCTGCAAACAAGCAGGTTAATCAAAAATGGGAGATCACCTATGTTTCCAGCGAGGATCGTCCCGGGAATTGGTACAGATTTCATTATTATACGATTAAGAGCGTAGAATTTGATCTTTATTTAACCGTGGAAAACGGAGGCTTTGTTCTTGCGGAACGAGATGAGGAGAACGACTATCAGCTTTGGAACTTCTTCGATATGAACTGGGGATGGATAACCACTCAGTCAGGCAGCGACGGAAAATATCTTAATTATTACTGCGTTACCAATAAGGGTACGGGTACGGCTATGAGCTCTGTAAGCTCAAGACTATCGCTTCAGGAGCTTCGTACCGATATTATAGGAGGCGACGCAGGAGCTTCATGGCTGCTTAACGGCACAATGCTTGATCTCGGTCATGCCGAAGGCAATAACGACGCTTCAAAGCTTGTGAAATCAATAGAGGTTTCAATGCTTTGTTACTCTACCGGTCTTTATCTTGAGGCAGATGGTCCTGACATTCCGGTACCCGGCTCTATAGAAGAGCTTTATATTAGCCTTGACGGCGACGATTCAAACACGGGTGAGAGTGCGGACAAACCAATCAAAACGGTTGAGAGAGCGCTTGAGCTCATATCCGAAAAAACCATAGCAAAGCGCGGAAAAATACTTTTCAGGCGCGGCGACACCTTCATTGGGAATCTGGAACTGACGAAAATAACCGGAAGAACGGGCAAATATATTTATTTTGAGGATTACGGCGACCCGGATAAGCCGAATCCGGTAATCTGCTCAAACAGCGATATGCCGGCGGCAATCCTGAGCGAGTGTTATTGCGTTTCGCTGAGAAATATAGATTTTACAGCGCCTATGAGCCTTACCGGAGTGGTCGAAATAAACGACAGCCTTATGATTACATACGAAAATTCTTCTGTGTCGGGTGATAAAAACGTAACCGAAAACGGAATTATTTTCAGTTCCTCCGGCGATATATACGATTCTGAAAACGGTAGCGTGACGCTTGACAATATCTCGGTAATCGGATGTAAAACAGGTATAAACTTTATGAACAGCGGCGGATTTTACATTACTGATTCGCAGGTGGGACAGACTTCCGGAAGCGGAATGATATTTACTGACTGCGATAATATAAGTCTGGACTCAGTCAAAGTATACGACACCAGCGAAAACGGTGAGGGTGCTGTTCGTATCACCTCGAGCGGTCTTATATTCAGTGATATTACTGTAGAACGAACCTACTCAGGCAACGGAATACAATTTACCGGAATTGAAGACGCCGCATCGGAAGTTACTGTTTCGGACAGCACCTTTGCATATATTGCAGGCGTGGGAATAAGCGTGAGCGCCTGCGACAAGCAGACGGTCGACGGCACTGCGGTGGTCGCGACGGATTCCTTGGTTATAGACAATGTGATTTTCATCGGTAATGAATCGTACGATATAAATTATGAAAACACCCGCGAGGACTCCTCGAATCTTGCAAGCTATATAGGGAACTCTACCTTTGTTCGGGATGACGGTGCGTATTACGAAGAATATCCGGACGGTATTATGGGCGTCATCCAGAATAATAACACATTTTTTACATCCGGTGAGTACGCGGAAATGCGCTCGGATTACAGGGAATTTATAAAATCAGCGCTCACAAAGAAAAAAGGAACCACTTCGGATACCGTATGGGAAAGTTTTCAAAGCACACTTGTAGAAGCGATAGAGGTATATAATCGAAATTATGTTACCAAGTATACCCTTGACAGTATGATTTCTTCGGTTGAAACAGCTATGTCAGAGCTTACATATAATACCAGCGCAGGCGAGGGGAATAATCAGGAGACGGTCACAGAGGATATAGAGGTTACTATCGAGCAAGCAGTGACAGAAATGATAAGAGCGTTGTCCGAAAGTGATGATGATACTATTTCACTGAGGGTATCGGAAGACTTTGTTCTTACGGTAGATATGCAGAAAATCGTTACTGAGGCTGCAAAAAAGCTTAAAATAACCTTTACAGATGAAAATGAAGAAATGCTCTATCAGTGGTCGTTTGAAATTCTTCCCTGCCTTTACGATATTGTGCTGAAGGTGGAAAACGAGCCGTTGTATGCCTCTTATGATCTTACAAGCGGTCAGATTATTTCGGTGCGCCATGAAGGAGAATTGCCGGCGGGTACAAAGCTTATTGTGAAAAACCAGAAATTTACTGAACGCGTAAATCTGATGCTTAAGTATTACTCTCAAAATGATAATGCATTTATCGAAGCGGGAACTGGAATAGGCGAGAAAACGGTGCTTATGTCCAATGACAACGGTTACTTGCAGCTTACAATTTCCCGCGGCGGTGATTTCGCTGCCGAAATAGATGACTCGTCAGGCTCCGGCAGCAGAGAGTCTGTGGATACGCCGGAGGAGAATGACAGTCTGACGTTTATATTCATTACTATAGGCTGCGTTCTGTTGACTGCTTCGGCAGCAGCGGCAATTTTGCTTTCAATAAAAAGACGCCGCAGAAAAAAATCCGCATAAAATATGAACATAAAAAATTTCGGCGGCAAAAAGCCTGCTGCTCGTTCTTCGATGAACGGCATAGACATAGCGCGGTGCGGCCAATGTTACAATATATAAATTTTGCAGCATATGTTCAGGAAAGGAAACGATGATTATTATGTTAAAAAGAGTAAAATGTGTTTTTCTCAGCGTTATAATTTGCTGTTTGGCTTTTTCAGGCTGCGGCGATAATAAAACCGAAAGCACATACAGTATCGATTCGGACACGGATAACATCAGCAGCGACAACGGAGGCTTTGATATTGATGACAGCGGAAATACTGCGTCTGCAGGAAATATTTACAATAATATCATTACAGACGGCGACACCGATTTGAGTGACATCAATAAATCTGATGTTTATACAGGACGCGCGACCGATCTGAAAGGCAAGACCATTCTGATCCAAGGATGGGGTTCGGGATCGACAAAGCTTACGGGTACTGGGATTATTCCGCAGCGTGCCAACGATCTTATTTCAAGCATTGAAAAAACTCTTAACTGCGTAATAGAAATAGTAAGCAGCAACGGCGGATACAACAGCGAAAGCTTTTCGGGACTCGCCGCCGGCAAGCCGACAGCAGATATCATATTCCTGTCCAAGAAGGATTTACTCTCAAACTATGCATATAACCGTCTTGTAGAACTGGATACGCTTAATGTTTTTGATTTCTCAGATCGCAGCAGCTATAGCTCCGCTACAGAGCTGGCGCGGCTTAACGGACACTATTACGGTGTGGCTCCCCGCACATACGGTACCATTTCTTTCTATACTGCGAGCTGTATTTTTGCCAATATTGACGTACTTTCAAAATCCGGAATAACAATTGACGATCTTACCGGATGGGTTGAGAATAAAGAGTGGACATGGGACAAAATGCGGGAAGTGGCGGAAATGGTAAAGAATGCCGGCTATACTTTTATGTATGACGGTACTACCTCCGCCGATAATGAGAGAGAACATTCGCTTTACGGTTCTTTGCTCGCGTCCGTAGGTGCTGACTGGGTTGATATGGAGGATGGAACGCTTTCCTTCTCGGGTGATTCCGAAATTGCCGTTGAAGCGCTTGATTTCTATAAGAGTCTGTATGACGGCGGCTATGTCAAGCAAGTCACCTCCGGAATCGAGAAGTTCGGAGAGGGCGACAGCGCAATGCTTGCAGCGGCTATGTATACGCCGAATTTCAATGAGCGCAGTGTGTCGTGGGGTAATTACACAATCCTTCCGCTTCCGTTGGGTCCGGAGCAGAGCGAATATACTTTTGCAACCGGTGACTATACCTTCTCTGCAATAGGTCGCGGCACAAAGCCCTCCGGGCTCAGCGATGCTGAAATCGCCACCGTATTGAACCTGATGAACACTTGTCTTATTTCAGAATCCGAAAATGAGTCGCTTGTAGTAAGCGAATCGATCGGATGGGCAAAGAACGCGCTTGCTCAGTATACAGTAGATCTTTACAATACCATCAATTCAGCCAACAGCTTTAAGGTTACATGGTCGGGTATGATACTTACGAGGGAAAACAGCGATCTGATGTGGCTGGATGATGTGTTTAAATTTGCAAGCGGAAACCTCTCAAAACAGCAGATACTTGCGCAGTCATCCTCATATAACACCATTCTTAATAATTTTCTTGACAGATAAAATGTTTATGTAGGGAGCGCTGTAAAGGCGTTCCCTGCAGATTGATTTGATATAAAAAGCCGGACAATAGTCGAAAAAGGGAGTATGCAGATGAAAAATATTTTTAGAATTATTATTGTTTTTTCAGTTATACTGTTTTTATTTTCGATACCCGTGTCCGCAGCTGAAGCATACAGTAACTATACATATTCAAGCGACAGAGAAAAGCAGAAAGAACCGCAGTCGGTTTATCCGACCGGAACCTTGACAGGCGATGCGATGGGAGTAGGGGCTTTCAATTCTCCGTCGGATATATATATACGAAACGGAAAAATTTATATTGCCGACACAGGCAATAACCGTATTGTCATTTGCGGAACCGACGGTTCAGACGCTATGGTGATAGCGGAATTTATAAATAACGGAAAGGCGGATACCTTTAATGCGCCGAGCGGTATTTTCGTGACTCCCGAGGAGCTCATATACATATGTGACCGTGAAAACGGCAGAATAGTAGTCCTTGAAAAAGACGGTTCCTTTATTGCCGAATACGGTCGTCCCGATACAAAGCTTCTGAGCGAAAGCATTATTTATAAGCCTCAGCGCATTTCGGTTGATTCGGCGGGAAGAATGTTCATCGTTGCCGAAAGCGTGAATCTCGGAATTATAGAGCTGGATTCACAGGGCGGTTTTACGGGATTTTTCGGTGCTGTAGAGGTACAGTACAATGCATTCGATTATTTTCTCAAGTCGATTGCAACAGAGGAGCAGAAGGCGGCAATGTCGGTTACAGTACCTACCGAATACAGCAGTCTTGATATTGACAGTAACGGCTTTGTATTCGCTACGGTAAGCGTATTTGATAAAACAAATTTTAGCGAAGATATTTTTATACGTAAGCTGAATCCGCTCGGAAACGATATTTTGCAGCGCGACGGATATACTGCTCCTATGGGCGATGCCAAATATGAAACAGATGAGGATACCGGAGAACAGCTTCTGTCACAGTTCATAGATATAAAGGCGGACAAGGCGGGAATATATACGGCGCTTGACGCTCGGTACGGGCGCGTGTTTACCTACAACCGACAGGGGTATCTTATGTATGTGTTCGGCGGTATGGGGGACAGCCTTGGACAATTCAGCTCGCCGGTGGCCGTGGAATGCGACGGCAACAACTATTTTGTTTTGGACCAATACTGTAACTGGATAGTTACATTCAGTACGACCGAATACGGTACTCTTGTAAAAGACGCTACTGTGGCTTATGACGAAAGAGATTATGAAAAATCCGATGAGCTTTGGAAGGAAGCCCTGAAATATACCGGCAAGTCACAGGTAGCGTATAATCAGGTCGGAAAAGCATTGCTTAAAAACGGCGAGTATGAGGAGGCGGCGGACTATTTTTACATATCCGAAAACAGGGAAAGCTTTTCTGCCTGCTATCAGCGTATACGCACAGCTTTTATTGACCGCTGGTTCGGTATTTTTTTGTTGGTATTGCTTGTTTTTATCGTTGCGCTGACGATTTTAAAAAAAATATTTAAAAGACGCAGAAAGAACAGAAAGGCGGAAAATAGATGATTGCTGTCAAAGACTTTTTTTACCGTATCAGATATTCTTCCTATTTGATCTTTCATCCGTTTAAGGGATTTTGGGACTTGAAGCGCGGCGGTATCGGCAGGATTGGTCCGGCTACGGCATTTATATTGCTTTTGGCTTTGGTTGAGATTATATCCTCTCAGTTCACCGGTTTTATTGTAAATTATAATGATATACTTAAGACAAATATTTTTTTTGTTGCCATAAGAACCGCGGCAATAGTACTGGTTTGGGTAATTGCAAACTGGTCTGTTACTACGCTTATGGAAGGCGAGGGTAAACTTAAGGATATATATATTGCTACGGCGTATGCACTTGTGCCTTATATTGTGAGTACTATAATATCGGTCATACTCAGTAATTTTATTACTGCTGAAGAAAGTTCTTTTTATTATCTTATTCAGGCGATCGGGTTGATTTGGTCAGCTTTTTTACTGTTGGTGGGCTTTATGACCCTGCATCAGTTTTCTTTTGGGAAGACAATCGCTACGGTAATTATAACGGCAGCAGCGATGATTGTTATTTTATTTTTATTTCTTATGTTTCTAACACTTTTGCAGCAGATGATAAATTTTGTCCTGCTGATTTATCAGGAGGCGACGCAATGAAAAGAAGATATATTGCGGCAGCGGCGGCGCTGCTTCTGGTTTTGACCTCCTGTGGAAAAACGGCAGTTAATGCGGATTTTGAAATACTTTTAAGGTATTCTTCAGATGATGAGTATAACGAAACTGTTATGTCCTACGATTCGTTTGAGGCGGTGCGCAACGACCGGTTTTCTCTTTCGGTAAATACAAAAACAGCGGCTGTCACGGTTACCGATATGGAGAACGGCGGAGTTTATGAGACAAATCCTGCTTCAAAGACCGGAGCGCAGGCAGAGGTGCCCAGCAACCGGTCTGCGGCTGATTCGCAGATAATTATTACCTTTCTTGATTCATCAAACAGCAATCAGCAGAATACCTGGAACTCTTATGATCAGTGTATTGCTAAAAATCAGTACAGTTTTTATCCTGTGGAAAACGGAATAGGAGTCAATTATTTTTTTGGTGAGATGCCGGAGGATATTCTGGTGCCGGAAATTATGTCTGAAGAGTCATATCGGAAAATTTCTGAAAATATGGATGAATCCAACCGTTCCATGCTTGAGATTTATTATACAAAGGTGTCGCTTGATATGTATGACAGCGATAAATCCGCTCAGTCAACTATGGAACAAAGGTATCCGATTTTAAGAGATCAGGATGTATATATTCTTCAGATGAGCTTTAATATTTCATTTGATAAACTTTCAAAGGATCAGCTTGGAATGGTAGAGAATGTTCTGCTTGCCGGCGGATATTCCGCAGAGGATTACGAAAGAGACACGCAGCTTTCTGAAGACAGCGGCTCTGTTTCCGCCAAATTACAGCTATCGGTGGCGCTTGAATATGTTCTTACCGACGACGGCTTTACTGTTACCGTTCCTTCCGACAGCATCTCGTACGATACTTCCGCGATGACATTGATTGATATGTCGGTTTTACCGGATTTTGAAGCGGTTTCAGTTTCGGAGGATGCTCAGTTTTTTGTTCCCGACGGCTGCGGCGCCTTAATAAATTCTAATAACGGCGTAAACAAGGACATGGATTACCGTCAGCGCGTATATGGCGAGGATGAACTTCTTATGACGTCTTTTAGCGAAGACCCGCAAAACAGCGAAATATGTTTGCCTGTTTTCGGCGCCTTGCGCGGCATGCAGTCGTTTCTTGCGGTAATAACAGAAGGAGAGGGATATGCGTATATTAACGCCTCGGTAAGCGGCGAGGCGACAAATTATAATCGGGTTTACGCATCTTTCGTGCCGCGCGCGTATGTTTCGCAGACCTCAAACGCTATTGAGGATACGCAAAATTATGTATCCGCAAAAACGGAGCTGTCAAAGCCTATTTCAATAAAATATACGCTTTTCGGCTCCGGATGCGATTACAAGACACTGGCGTTTGGCTACCGCGATTATCTTATTGAAAACGATATGCTTAAAAAGAGCGGCACAACCTATGATGTTGATTTATTTATCATAAATTCGGTGATAATGCAGGACAGCATTATAGGTATTCCGGTAACCGGCAATGAATCGGTTACAGATTTTGAACAGACCGGAGAAATTATAAATGAAGTTGCTTCTGACAGCCGGTACGCCGTCAGCACGGTTCTGTTGGCATGGTGTAACGGAGGCAGCAATAATTCTCTTATGACTTCCGTCAATCCTCTTTCGGTTTTGGGCGGAGATAAGCTGCTTGAAGGTTTGCTTGAAAAGGGCGGCGTTTATGAGGGAGTAAACTTTTTTTCGGCAAAAAAAAGCGGTAAATCTGAAAAGTATAGTGCAAGGGATATAAACGGTCTTTCTGTATCGGTTTATGACTTTTTCAGCGCAGAAAAGCAGGAAAATTATATTATATCTCCCTCGTATTATACTGATATAGCAAAGAAATTTATCGAAGCCAACTCACGTTACGGCAAAAATTTATGCGATTTATATTCTGCTAAACTGCTTTCTGCGGATTATAACGAAAATCTGCCGGTTGACCGTCAGGATGCCGTTGCAAAAACACGTGAAATGCTTGAGGTGTTAAAAAACGGAAGCGAGACGCTTAAGCTTTGCGGCGCAAATTCTTATGCGTTTGAATTTGCTGACACTCTTTCTGATATTCCGCTCCGGTCTTCGGGTAAGTATATTTTCAACGAGGAGGTACCGTTTCTTCAGATAGTGCTGAGCGGTATGCTGCCGTATTCCGGAGAGGCGCTTAATTTAAGCGATAATTACCGCGCTTCGCTTCTCAGGTGTATTGAACTGGGCGCGATTCCGAGATTTGAGCTTATGCATGCGGAGAATACAGAACTTGTAAACAGTCCGGAAAACAGATACAGCGTAAATTATGACATGTGGCGCGAGGATTTAATGGAAGCCTGTGAGATTTCTCGGGAATGCCGAGAGGCCACGGACGGCTCGCGTATTATCGATTATGTATCGGACGGCATATTTTCCTGCACCACATATGAAAACGGCGTAAAAATATATGTGAACTATGCTGATTCTCCGGCTGAAACTCCGGAAGGAGAAACGGTGGAAGCGGCGGGATATATTGTAACCGGAAACTGAAATGCGTCATTATTTCCGTAAGAAAGGATGATAAAGCCTAATGAATACGAATATTAAGCTGCATTCTCTGCAGAAGCGCCGCCTGCGGGACGGGATTACCGGTTTTCTTTTTACACTGCCGTTTGTTGTCGGTTTTATTCTATTTATATTTTCTCCCGTTGTAATGTATTTGGCAATGTCGTTCAGCAAACTGTCGCTGAACGACGCGGGAGCAATGGTTTTTGAAAATGTAAAATGGGATAATTATATAAATGTGCTTTTTGAGCAGCCGGATTTCCTTAAAAGGCTTGCTTCAAGTCTTGGAGATTTTGCACTGCGCTGTCCCGCGATACTATTTTTCAGTTTGTTCATCGCGATTATACTGAACCAGCGCTTTCATGGTAGAGCGCTGGTGCGCGCGGTGTTTTTTCTCCCGGTTCTTGTTTATTCGGGTGCAGCGCTGATGTTTTCCAATGACGCTTTAAGCAATGATTATTTTAAACTGCTATCATCCGATTCTGATGAAACAGTAAATCTTGCGCAGTATGTGATTTCAGTACTGGGAGGGACGGAAGACAGCCCTATTCTTGATATTGTAAGCACCCTTATGGATAAAATTTATGATATAACCTGTTCTTCCGGAGTTCAGATACTTATTTATCTTGCCGGTCTTCAGTCGATATCTCCGCAGCTTTACGAGGCTTCATCGGTCGAAGGCTGTACCGGATGGGAAAGCTTTTGGAAAATTACCCTTCCTATGATAAGCCCGATGATACTTGTAAACGCCGTGTATACTGTTATAGATGTTCTTGGCAATCCGACCAATACAATTATAAATACACTTTACTCACTGGCGATGGACAGCGGAAACTACGGTCTCAGTGCGGCAATGGGGCTTATATATTTCCTTATAATTTTTATTATTCTCGGTGCGGTTTTTTTCGTGATAAACAGATTTGTGTTCTACGAGGAAAACATATAAGGAGGACTGAGCATTTTGAATTTACGGCTTGCAGAAAAAAGCATCAGCGCGGCAAGAATCAAAAAGCATGCATATGGAGTTTGCTTCCGAATAATACGCGGAATATTACTTGCGGGACTGGTTTTTCTGATTCTCTATCCTATATTTGTAAAAGCCGCCGCTTCACTTATGTCAAATTCGGATATATATAATCCGTCGGTGGTTTTTCTCCCCAAAAATCCTACATTTGAAAATTTTATCACGGTTTGGAATGCTGTGGAATACCCCATTGCTTTTGCTAAAACATTTGCACTTTCTTTTACGGTAGGTATTTTACAGGTGATTTCCTGCACTCTTGTTGCGTATGGGCTTGCTAAATTCAGATTTTACGGCCGCCGAATCATTATGGGGCTTGTCATATTCACACTTGTTATCCCTACACAGACGATATTAACTCCTCTTTATATTCGTTTCCGCTTTTTTGATATTACACAACTGCTTCAGATAGGCGGGGAACTGAGCGGAATATCTCTCATTAATACGGTTCTTCCGATTACGCTGCTGTCGGCAACTGCAACTGCGTTTAAGAACGGGCTTTATATTTTTATTCTGCTTCAGCATTTTAAAAATTCTCCTAAGGTTCTTGAAGAGGCTGCTTTTATCGACGGCTGCGGACGGTTTGCAACCTTCACGCGCATAGCGGTTCCGGGCGCGGTTCCGATGCTTGTGACAATATTTCTCTTTGCGTTTGTATGGCAGTGGACAGATTATTATTATACATCGATTTTTATGCCGGAAATGGATTTTCTTACCTCACGGCTGCTTGATATTGAATTTTCATGGATAGCCGGAATATCAGGTGACTATGCTATTTCAGTTTCCTATGCTCCCCGTGTTCTTCTGCTTATTTTTCCGCTTGTGATTGTATATCTTTTTACACAGCGATTTTTTGTTGAAAGTGTGGAAAGAAGCGGAATTGTGGGTTAATTTCTGAAGAAAGGATACCGAAATGAAGAAGATCAGAAATAAAGTGATGCGCGTGACTGCGGTGATTATGCTGTGTCTCTCTGCGGCGTTTCCGTTGTTTTGCTCCGCCGAGACGTATGAAGAGCTTACCGGGTACAGAGATTATCTGAATTCGAGGGAGGAAACATACCCGGACGAAGAAATTTTGATATATTCCGATTCATTGGATGAAAGCAGTTTGGGCTGCGAAATACGGGAATACTGCGGCAGAACTGCCGTTGTAACTACCGATGAGAGCAACGCGGTATTTTCCTTTACGGTGGAAACACCGGGATTTTACAGTATGGCAATAAGCTATTGCGGCGTAGAAAACAAAAAGTCGGATATGCTTAGAAGCATATCCGTAAACGGGAGTATCCCTTATGATGAAGCTTCTAATATAGCTTTTACCAGAATATACACAAATGAGACCGATGAGCTGACGGTCGACAGTCAGGGAAATCAGGTGCGTCCTAAGCAGGTTGAGGTATTTGAGTGGCAGACGGCTGAGGTGAGGGGAAGCAGCGGATATTTTGAAGAGCCCCTCCGTTTCTGGCTTGACGCCGGTGAAAATACCGTTGCGTTTACAGCGCTCGCTGAGCCTATGGCGATTTATGAAGTCCGTTTTTTCAAATGGACTGAAACAATATCATACGGCGAATATAAGCGTAATAGTGAAAGCCTCGGAACTGAGGGAGAAACTCTGCGCATACAGGGTGAGGATGCAAAGTACAAATCATCGTATTCGATGGCGCCCTTATCGGTAACCGGCTCTGCGGATATGGACCCGGTAAGTCTTACAGAAACCCGCTATAATGCCATCGGCGGTTCAAACTGGAGCTCTTCAGGCGAAACCGTTACCTGGGAATTTGAGATAGATGAACCCGGCGACTATCAGATTGTTTTGCGGGTTCTTCAGGGCGGCAGCAGCGGTTCTGTATCCTCGCGTGATATACTGATTGACGGGCAGACGCTTTTTTCAGAGCTTAACGGCTATGCGTTTAAATATAGCCATGACTGGCACAACGTCACTCTGGGCACAGGAGAAGAAACCTTTATTATTCCTTTTGAAACAGGCAGGCATACGATAACTATGCGTGTTTCTCTTGGCGGGCTTGCCCCAATACTTGAAGGTCTGGAAAACGAGGTTGAAGAACTTAACGAAATTTATCGTCAGCTTTTAGTAATAATGGGTACTGATCCCGATGTTTACCGCGATTATCAATTTGAATTATATATCCCGGAAGTGATTGAAGAGCTTAAAGCGCGTTCGGAAGCGGTAAGAACCTTAGGCGAAGAGCTTCAGGAATATCTGGGTACTAAAACCGGAGACACGCAGTTTCTTGAGCGCTTCAGTGAGCAGCTGCTTGATATGTATGAGGAGGAAACGGCGATTGCCAAGAATTACAGCAGCTTTCAGAATAATATCAGCACGCTTGCAGATTATGTGGCGGGAGCGGTCAGTCAGCCGCTGACCGTGGACTATATAGAGCTTGTTCCTGCCGGTCAGACTGTTCCTGACGGTAAAACCGGTTTTTTAGAGTCATTTATTTTCGCCTGCAAGAGATTTATTCTTTCTTTTATTAGTGATTACGGAGCATCTACCGCGGGTGACGGAAGCGTTGAAGTTTGGATAGGCACGGGGCGCGATCAGTCGCAGATTATAAATATGCTTTCCGGAAATGATTTTACCGCGAAAACCGGAATAAGCGTTGATCTAAAGCTGGTGCCGATGACTGCTTTGCTTCCGGCGGCGTTGGCGGATAACTGTCCTGATGTGGCGCTGTCACTTCCGAGCGCCGATATTGCAAATTATGCGTTCCGCGGCGCTTTGGAAAGACTGGACGGCTTTGAGGGCATAGAGGAAATAAAAAAGCGTTTTTCACCGAGCGCGCTTGTACCGCTCACATATGAAGATGCTCTTTACGCCTTGCCTGAGACCCAGACCTTTTATGTTATGTTTTATCGCAGGGATATTTTCAGTATGCTCAATCTTGAGGTGCCTCAGACCTGGCAGGATATATTTGAAATTTTACCTGTTTTGCAAAAAAACAATATGAGTATAGGAATGCCGGAAAACCGCATGCATTTCCTTACAATGGTGATGAATCAATACGGCACCGAGCTTTACAATTCGGATAACACTGCAACTCAGATTGACAGCGATGAAGCTATTGAGGCTTTTTCAATGATTACCAGCCTGTTTGCAGATTATGAAATACCCCAGACAATCAATTTTGTGAGCCGCTTTAGGTCAGGGAGCATTCCGATAGGTATTGCCGAATATACTACTTATAATACTCTGGAGGTATCGGCGCCGGAGCTTTCCGGAACCTGGGGCTTTGCGCCGGTTCCCGGCGTAGAAACGGAAGACGGTGCTGTCAGCAACAGCTCCGTAGGTGTCACGACCGGCTGTGTACTTATGAGCAAAGGTAAAAATCCAGAAAACGGATTTAAGTTTATAGAATGGTGGACGAGTGCTGAGGTTCAGTCTGAATACGGGGTTCAGATTGAAAACCAGCTCGGAAGCTCGGCACGCTATGCTTCAGCCAATCTTGAAACTCTCAGCAATCTTCCGTGGATAAAATCTGACTATGAAACCTTACTCTCATTATGGGAAAATGTGCGCGGTATTCCGGAGGTGCCCGGCGGATATTATATGACGCGCGAAATTAATTTTGCTTTCAGCGCTGTTGTAAATAATCGGAAAGATGTTTCAGACGAGCTTTCTGAAGCGGCTCTTGAAATAAATAATGAAATAACCTCAAAACGCCTTGAATTCGGAATGGCATCGGAAAAGGAGTGAACGGCATGAACGCCAGACAAGAATATACAATTAAACTGATGAAGCGTTACAGGATGTCGTATGTTATGATGCTGCCGTATTTGCTTTTGTTTTTATTATTTGTTGTTGTGCCGGTTTTTGTAGCGATTTTTTTCGGCTTTACCGACTTTGATATGATAAACACGCCTTCGTTTATCGGCTTCAGCAATTATAAGAAGATGATTTTACAGGATAATTTATTTCTTACTGCTTTTAAAAACACGCTTCTGCTGGCTACAATAACCGGTCCGGTGGGATATTTGCTGAGCCTGTTTCTCGCATGGTTTGTAAGCGATCTTTCACCAAAGCTCAGAGCTTTGCTGACCGCGCTTTTTTACGCTCCGACGCTTTGCAATGTTTATCTCGTATGGCAGCTCATATTCAGCGGAGACAGCAGCGGTTTTTTAAATTCATGGCTTTTAAAGCTTGGAGTTATTAACACTGCGAAGCAATGGCTTACCGATTCGGATATTCTTTTGGGTGTGCTGATATTCATACTTTTGTTTACAAGCATGGGAACCGGCTTTTTAACGCTGGTCGCGGGATTTCAGAATACTGACACTTCGCTTTTTGAGGCAGGTGCGGTTGACGGTATACGCAACCGCTGGCAGGAGCTTTGGTATATTACGCTCCCGAGTATCCGTCCGCAGCTTATGATAGCCGCCGTTCAGAGCATAACCTCGGCTTTCGGAATCGGCACGGCGATAGATCTTTTGTGCGGGAATCCGAGTACTGATTACAAGGCATGGACTATAATGAACCATATCAACGATGTGGGCAATGTGCGTTTTGAGGTAGGTTACGCCTGTGCGCTTTCGACATTGCTGTTCATATTTATGGTGGCGGCAAACCGCGTAATACAAAAACTGATTTCAAAGGTGGGAAATTAAATGACGTCAAAAGCTTTGGAAAACGGCCGCCGCTCAAAAAGACATATTTTCCACAAGGCAAAGGTTAACCGCTCACATGCCGGAAACGCCGTTGTTTTCACCTGTATACTGATACTCGGCGCGTTTATGGCGCTGCCCTTTGTTTATGCCTTGGGAAGCGCATTCAAGCCGCTTAACGAGCTTTTTCTGTATCCTCCCCGTCTTCTGCCGCAGAATCCCACGCTTGATAATTTTATAGGTCTTTGGACGCTTATGAAGAGCTCGTGGGTTCCGATGTCAAGATATATATTTAACACATTGCTTATAACTGCAGCCGGCAGCGCGGGACAGATTATATTAGCTTCAATGTGTGCTTTTCCGCTTGCAAAACATCCGTTTCCCGGAAATAAATTTATATTCCGCGTTATTTTCCTGTCGCTGATGTTTCACGCGTCGGCAACTGCTATACCGACATATATAATTATGGCGAAACTTCATATGCTTGATACGTATTGGGCGCTTATACTTCCGGCATGCGCAAGTTCGTTCGGACTTTATCTTATGAAGCAGTTTATAGAGCAGATAAACAACGCCGTGCTTGAAGCTGCTGAAATTGACGGCGCTAATATCTGGCAGACCTATATTCGCATTGTAATGCCTATGGTAAAGCCGGCTTGGCTTACACTGATGGTTTTTTCGGTTCAGAGCCTTTGGAATATCGGTTCAAGCACATATATTTACAGCGAGGAACTGAAAACCTTTTCCTATGCTGTCTCACAGGTTGTTGCGGGAGGCGTTGCAAGAACGGGTACGGGAATGGCTATTTCTGTAATTATGATGGTTGTGCCTATTACCGTTTACCTTATAACACAGAGCAGCGTTATGCAAACTATGGCGAGCTCGGGAGTAAAGGAATAAGCTGGCATTTTATAAAAATAAATGTTAAAATGATTAAAGAAATTTTTAGTATGAGGATGGTTTTTATGCGTGTAACAAGAGAAGATGTGGCAAGAGAGGCAAGTGTATCTACCGCTACGGTATCGTATGTGCTGAATAATACGCATCATCTTTCGGAGGAAACGCGCAGCCGTGTAATGAAAGCTGTTGAAAAGCTCGGTTATAAGCCGGATATGATCGCCAAAAGCATGGCGACCAATAAAACTCACCAGCTTGCTATAGTTATGGATAGCCTTCTCAATCCGTATTACGGAGAAATAGCTATCGGATTTGAGAATGCTGCCGTTCAGGAGGGATATTTTATAAATATCTGCTCGGGTCAGAATAATCTGGATGCATATTTTGATTCTTTTATCGGCCGCAGACTGGACGGTATTTTGCTTCTGGCACTGCCGGATAAATTTCATATTGAAAATCTTTACAGGCTGATTAATTCTGGAGTAAAAATAATTATGAGCGATATTGACGACATCGACGTTTCCCGTGTGTCTATGCTTGACAATAATTATTACGAGGGTATGAAACTGGCGTTTGAGCATCTTTACAATTTGGGTCACAGAGAAATTGTATATCTTGATGTTATGCAGGCGCAGCCGGGGTACCAAAAGGTCAATTACCGTGAAAAGGCTTTTTTTGAGTGCCGGAAAAAATATCTTGCCGACAGCAATAAGGATAATATAGTATCGTTTTCTCAAGCGGGCTTAAATCATATTGAAAAAGGCTTTAACGCAGCTCAGCGGTTAATTGCTTCCGGAAGAACCTTTACCGCGGTGATCTGCACAAACGATTTAGTGGCAATCGGCGCAATCAACGCATTTACGGACGCGGGTATCAGCGTGCCGCGTGACGTATCGGTGGTAGGCTTTGATAATATCGTTTACGGGAAAAGCTGGGAGCCAGCGATAACCTCGGTCTATCATGATAAGATGGAATTCGGAAAGAAAGCCTTTGATATACTCAACAATAATATAAATAATAATATTACCGGATTTTACAAAGCCGATGTTATGCTCTATAAAGGAGCGTCTACGGCACCACCTCCGGCTCGGAAATGAACCGCCTGTTGCCTATGAGGCGGCTTGCTTAGATTTTATATATTTTAGGGTGAGAAGATGAGATTTTATAAGGGAGAGCATTTTATATCAGAGGTTTCCTGTCCTTTAAATGCATGCGACGAGCTGCGGAATCCAAAGGTTCTGCATTATAACAGGCTGCCTGCGCGGTCAACCTCGGTACCGTCGGGCGAAAAGGGAATATTCTACAGAAATAAGGAAAAGTCAGACCGTATATTTTCTTTAAACGGAGATTATTTTTTCGCACTTTTTTCTGACGAGGCACCCGAGAATTTTGAAAATCCGGAATTTGACTGCTCGGATTGGGACCTGATTGATGTGCCGTCTATGTGGCAGTTCAGAGGCTACGGTGACCCTGCGTATCCGAATACCGAATACGCGTTTCCTTTCGACCCGCCTAATATAGACCGTCTTAATCCTGTGGGATGCTATATCAAAAAATTTACGGTAAAGAATGTTTCATACAGATCAATACTGCATTTTTCAGGCGTTGACAACGCGTTTTACGCATATCTTAACGGTGAATTTGTGGGCTTTTCAAAAGGGAGCCGGATTCCGGCGGAATTTGATATAAGCGGCAAGCTGAAAAGCGGAGTCAACACACTCGCAATAAAGGTTTATACATATTCCGATGCATCATATCTGGAAAATCAGGATATGCTGCTGGCAAACGGAATTTTCAGAGACGTTTATATTATTTCGTCGCCGAAAACAGCTCTGTGGGATTATGAGATAATTACTGATACTGAAAAGGCGGTAGTCCGCGCGGTGCTTTTTGAAGAGTGCAAAGGGGCTGCTCTCCGACTTACTTTAGACGGCGAAGAAGTTATTCTGAATTTCGACCGAAAAAAAGCCGAATATACATTTCGCCGCGGCGCCAGAAAGCTGTGGAATGCTGAAACGCCGAATCTTTATGACCTGACTTTTGAGGTTATTCATAATGGAAAAACAGCCGAATATCATTCAAAACGTATTGGCTTTGTACAAAGCAGCGTTGAAAACAAGCGCTTTTTAATCAACGGCAGTCCGGTTATTATACGAGGGATAAACCGTCATGAAAATAATCCTTATAACGGAAGATATATGACAGTCGAACAGATATACAATGATCTTTCAGTAATAAAATCTGCTAACATCAATGCTGTGCGTTGTTCGCACTATACTAATAATCCCGCATTTTATGAATATGCATCAGAACTTGGAATATATGTTATGGATGAGGCGGATCTTGAAAGCCATGGCTGCGGTATAACCGGCGATCAGGGATATTTGAATAAAGATCCCGAATGGCTTGATGCTTTTATGGACCGCGTGGTAAGGATGACCGAATGCAACAAAAACGAGACCTGTGTTGTGATATGGTCTGTCGGAAATGAAATAGGTCAGGGCGAAAACGCAGACAAGTGTATAAAATATCTGCGCAGCCGTGAGGACTTAAAGCCTGCGGTAGGCGGTAAGCCTTCCTCTTTTATAGGCTGCGGATATCCTAACGTTAAAAAGCTTTCGAGAATACTTGAAGAAAGCAGTGAGGACGACCGCCCGATTTGTCTTATAGAGTATGCTCACGCTATGGGTAACAGTCCCGGAAGCCTTGAAGCAATTTGGAATTTTGTGTTGGATAATCCACAGTTCTGCGGCGGATATGTATGGGAGTTCCGAAATCATGGCTTTCAAAAGAGCAATCCTGACGGCAGCATCGATTATATGTACGGCGGCGATTTTCATGACGATAATCATTGGTCAAATTTTACGCTTGACGGTTATCTTACTTCAGACGGCACTCCAAAGCCTACATTCAGCGATTTAAAATATATATATGCGCCGCTGCGGATGTTTCTTGACGGAAATTTGCTTACAATAAAAAACCTGCGCAGTTTTACCGATACCTCGGATATGCGTTTCATTGCGGAGTTTATCTGTGACGGAAAAACTGTAGGCAGGACGGAGATTAATGTTCCGGTAATACCTCCGGGCTCATCTGAGTATGTTGAACTGGCAAGCCCTTATCCGGGTTATGATCGCTTTATTACCGTAAGGGTCATGTCCGGAGAAAATATAATTGCTCTAAAACAGTTCATTTTAAAGCCGACCGGGGTAAAAAAGCCGCTTGAAAAATATCCCTTAAAATCCCGTGTGAAGCATGAAAAAGATTATGTGTCGGTCAGTAATGAGGATTTTGAAATAGAATTTAAAAACGGAATGCCCTGCTTTTATAAAAAGAAAGGCAGAATATATTTTAATGAACCGATGCATTTTGTTACTTACCGAGCTGAGATTGACAATGATGGGATAAAAGGACTTTTCCCGCGCTGGATTGCACGCTGGGAGGACGCGGGACTCCATAAGATGCGTTTTTTTACCAATGATACGATGGTGCTGAAGAACACTGATTATGTTCAAATTATTGCTAACGGCAAGCTGACTGCGGAGCATTGCTTTACCGGTTTCAGTATCACCGCAAATTATATCGTTTCGCATGGAGGACTTTTGCGTGTAAGCTTTATCGTTCGACCTTACGGAAGAATGCCTGTACTCAGCGAATACGGCTCCACCGGAGCAGACGATAAGATCACAGCGCGGCTGCCGAGATTCGGAGTCTGCATTCCCGTAAGCAGAGATTTTAACCGTGTGCGCTGGTTCGGACGTGGAGAGCAGCAGAATTATACAGATGCCACTGCCGCCGCTCCGATAGGAGTGTATGAGCTTCCCATTGAAAAATTGAATTTTGAGTTTGATGTGCCTCAGGAAACGGGAAGCCGCTGTGATACAAGATATGTGCAGCTTAAAAACGGCACTGATACTCTCGCGGTATACGGCAGCGACACCTTTTCTTTCGCATATCATCCGTGGCTTCTCGATAACCTACGTCAGGCTCGGCACAAAAGCGAGCTCATTAAAAGTGAAAAGAATTATCTTTATATCGATTATAGAATGAGAGCGCTTGGAAGTATGTCCTGCGGACCGAATCCGGAGCCGGAATTTGATTTTGCTCCGCATGATTTTATTTTCTCGTTTGCAATAAACGGAGAAGAAAGCAAGGAGCCGGAATTTTTCCTGAAAGATTTCGGAGAAAAAACACGGGCTCTTACCAATGAATACGTATATGTAGAGAGGGTTTCTGAAAGAAACGAAGTGGAATGTACCGGAGTGCCGGTATAATAATTCAGTCGTTTTATTTCAGCAAGCTGTTAATCAAGCGAAAGGTGCGGCCATGAACAATAAATTAAAAAAAATAAAAAAACTGTTTGAAGGCGATTTAACCGACTGCAAGCCGATTCCGTTTTGGTCTTGGAACGATAAGCTTGAGCCGTCAGAACTTTGCCGTCAGATAGATTGGATGAATGAAAACGGCATCGGCGGATTTTTTATGCATGCAAGAAGCGGTCTGAAAACCGAGTATTTGTCCGAGGAGTGGATGGAGTGTATAAAAGAAAGCGCAGAGCATGCGCTTAGGCTCGGTATGCAGGCGTGGGCGTATGATGAAAACGGCTGGCCGAGCGGATTTGCCGGAGGAAAACTGCTTGAAGATCCAGAAAACAGAGATTGCTACATAACGTCATCAACAGGGTACTTTGATCCGTGTGCTGACGTCAGCTATCTTCTTGAACCGGACAGACTTGTCCGCGTAAATTCTGCGGATGCCGGCGGGGAATATCTTAATCTTTTTATTCATACCGCGGTTTCAACCGCCGATATACTTAACCCGAAAGTAGTAGAAAAATTTATTGCCTTTACTCATGAGGCGTACAAGAAGCGCTTCGGCAAAGAGTTTAACTCCCTGATTAAAGGATTTTTTACTGATGAGCCGCAGTATCAGCGCTGGCATACACCGTTCACAAAAACACTTTACGGTTATTTTAAAAATTGCTATGGTGAGGATATACTGGACGGTCTGGGATTGCTTTTTGTTGAAAAGCAAGGCTTTAGAAAATTCCGTTACCGCTACTGGAAGGCTATGCAGCGTCTTATGTTGGATTCTTTTGCAAAAAAAATATATGAATGGTGCGATGAGAACGGCGTAAAATTTACCGGTCACTATATAGAGGAGGGAAATCTTGCAGGTCAAATGCTGTGCTGCGCAGGTATAATGCCTTTTTATGCGTATATGCATATGCCGGGGATAGACTGGCTGGGAAGCAGATCGGATAATATAATTCCTGCGCGTCAGCTCGCAAGCGTTGCGGCTCAATTTGGTAAGAAGCAAACTATCACCGAGACTTTTGCCTGCTGCGGATGGCAGATATCGCCGAAAGAATTGAAGCGTGTAGCGGATTTTCAGTTTCTCGGAGGAATTAACAGGCTGTGCCATCATCTTATTCCTTATGCGGAGTACGGACAGCGCAAAAAAGATCATCCCGCGCACTTTTCTCCTGTTAATCCATGGGTAGAGCATGAGTTTGCTGATTTTAATCTCTATTATACCCGTTTGGGGTGTCTGCTTTCTGAAAGCGAAGAAATAATAAATGTTGCGGTACTTCATCCCATACGAAGCGCATATTTGGAATATAAGAGGGATATAAACGGTTCGCTTGCGGAATTGGACCGCAGCTTTTTCTGCGACTGTCGAGAGCTGATATCATCAGGTATTTCTTTTCATTTTCTTGATGAGACGCTGCTTGAAGAAAACGGATTTGTTAAAGGTAACAGAATCGGCTGCGGGAGATGCGAATATGAATATCTGATTTTGCCGCATATTACTAATATGGATGCTTCCACCGAAAGACTTGTGCGAGAATATGTTTTAGGCGGAGGCAGGGTACTGATTATGGGGGAAAATCCCTTATATTGCGGGGGAGAAGAGCATGACTACTCTTATTTGTATTCCAACTGTACATTAGAGGAAATTATAGACGCGCAGCCTTTTGCAATCAGTGAGCACAGTAAGGATATTTTTGTTTACAGCACCTGCCGGGAGCTTGACGGCGAAAGATTTTTATTTATTCAAAATGGAACAACGAGTGAAACCTATACGTTAACATACAGTTTCGGTGACGCTTTCCGCTCTTTCAGAAAGATTGATCTGTTTACTTTGGAGGAGAAAAATATTCCGCTTACGGTCACTCTTGCTCCGGGAGAATCCATTCTTGTTTTTCCGGATTCTGAGGAGCCGGAAAAGAAGCGGAAATCTGAGGAGTACCGTTTTGTTTTGAATAATGCAGAGGTTTCAGTTGAAGCAAATCAGCTTACTGTCGATTATGTCGCTTATTCATCAGACGGAAAAAATTATTCGGCACGTTATCCATGTGAGGGTCTTTTCGCAAAGCTGCTAAAGGAGAGATATGAGGGAGATATATATTTGAAATATGAATTTAATATACGCACGCTTCCCGAACATATATATCTTCAAGTGGAGGACTGCAATTCCCATGAGGTGTGGCTCAACGGCATTCCGTTCAAATTTGAAGGGCGTTCCTCCAAAGAGAGAATGCTGCTCGTAACCGACATCTCAGATATGGTTCATATAGGAAACAATGAGTTTGTAATGAAGCTTAGCTGGTTTCAAAGCAAAAAGGTATATTATGCTTTGTTCGGTGAAAACATTACAGAAAGTCTGCGCAACTGTCTGGTATATGACTCTGAATTGGAACCGATTTATCTTTCGGGAGATTTCGGAGTTTATTCTGATACCGGTTTTTCGTGCGGCGACGCCCCTAAATATATCTACGGAAATGATTTTTATATTGGTAAGCTGCCTGAATCTGTAACGGAGCCGGTGACCGACGGTTTCCCGTTTTTTTCAGGAGAAATGACCGTGCGCCAAAAAATTCTTCTGAATAGCAGTAATGTCAGTCTCCGTCTTGAAGGTACATGGCAGGTCGCTTATATAACAGTAAACGGCAAATATGCGGGAAAGCTTGTATATGATCGTAGTATATTTATAGGAGATTATGCTTTTGAGGGTGACAATCTTATTGAAATACGATTTATTATAGGAAACCGCAATTTATTGGGACCGCATCATAACCGCAGTGTCGATTTAACAGAGAATGTTTCTCCGTCATCATTTACTTACGGAAATGATAAATGGGAAAATGGAAAAAATCCGTTTTATTCAGACCAATACGGGTTTATAAAACTGTGTTGTTATTGAGGAATGCGTATTAGAAATTAAAAAGCGCTTGTTTTTAAGAAAGCTTCCCGTTTGTAGTCGACCGCCACGAAACCGGATGTATCACTGAGATTAACGACCGCTTGTATGAGGGACGATACACGCCGACCAACGCCTACGGCAAGCGGGAAAGCCACAACATCTATGCGAAAACAAGAGAAGAATGCGAAGAAAAGCTCGCGGAAATGATTGCAGAGGTCAAGGCGCAAATCAAGGTAGAAAAAGAGAAAATGACAGGATGGTCGAAAAAGTCATCCTGTCAAAATTTGAGATGCTGTAGACAAAGAATAGGATGTTTGTGGTATTAAGTTATGTCCCATGTTGTATAACCGTATAAAGTGATTTTCTTTTAAAGCGACTTCCGGTCGGTTCTGTTGTTATGCTCTTTTTTAACCGCACTCTGTTTTTTCTGCGGACTTTTACAAATGTCTATTTTTTATTTTACCATAGTTGACCGCGCATTTCTCACTTTTACAGAAAGACTTTCACAAGCTCTGAGCTGTAAACAATAAGTATTCCGAAGTTCATTTTATATTTTCAAAAATTGCGCCGCCATAATCAAAGAAAAGCGAGGATGCAGAAAACATCCTCGCTGTTTTATTTCCGTATGTCAGCGTAATATTGTTCAAACGGGATTTCTTCCGCGACAGCCTTGTCCCGGATAACAGACGCAAAGCGCGACCATTCCTCAAATTCGGAAACGGTCATTTTCTTTTTCATATAACGTGCATAGTGTGCTTTGTAAGCCCGGTTGTAGGTCTGCCAGACAGGATCGTTTTTGCATTTGTCGTCATATCGGCGTCTTGCTCCTACATCCCGGCAGGTTTTGTCGGGCTCGTCTTTAAGCGGACGGTCGCAATAGCTGAAATATTTTCCGCCTCTTATCAGGAAGAAAGCGCCGCACAGCTTACAGCGGTTTGGAATATAGTTTTTCCTGACGCCGTTTAAAAAATCATAATACAAAAACGACTGCAAATCTTCAAAGGTTATTTCCTCACACAAAATCTGTTCGCCGTCGCCGCCTTTCAAAACCTTGTAACCGAAGGAATTCATTATGCACTGAATACCAGAAAAGCTTTTAACTGCATTGTTTTTAAATTCTTCATAATAACGCGCAAGCTCATTAGCGGAAATAAAGGTTTCTTTTCGGTGCAGATATTCTGTAATAAACGGCTTAAATATTTCGTGCACCACGGTATAGGATTTCAGAAGCGCGATATATCCGTCAAAGAAATTTGTGATGCTTCTGTTCATATCCTGAAGGTCAGCAAACATATGTCCGTCGTAAAATTCAATATCCTCTAAAACCGCCGGCACAAATTTATTGAGCCGTATATAAAAATTTCCCGCACTGTTACAGTCACCGACCCCGTTAGGCGTTACGGTATCCCAGGTTATGGGATCGTCGGTATAAATTTGATCCTGTAATATCTTATCATACGGCGGAAGAACGGCAAGCCATTTATTTATCTGCGAAAATAAATAAATTGCGTGCTCTGCGTTTGAGGAATATTTTTCGTAATACTCGTAATCCATATCCTCGGTTATAATCATTTTTTTCTTTAAATGCTCTAAATTATAAATAATATCTTCTTCATCAATATATTCGTAATAATTGCTGTTAAGATACGCTGTCAGAATTTCATTGGCGGCGTATTTATATTGCCCGTTAATATAGACATCGTTGTTCCAAAAGTAAGCCTTGAATGAAAACATAATTACCTCCGAAAAAATTTTAAAAAATAGACAATCGATATCGCGCAAA
>CALWUZ010000129.1 GCA_944384845.1 uncultured Clostridia bacterium | reverse complement strand
AGCTGGGTAGGTACGAAGAATCTATAAATATGGCGGCAAAAAGACATTTTCATATTTATGAGGGCGGCGAGGGAAAGCTTACCAAACAGCATGCGTGGATGCATGTGCTTTACGGAAATGAGCTTGTCGAAAATGGTGAAACCGAAAAAGCCGAGCGAATTTATATGAATGGTATAAATATGCCGAAATCATACGGCGAAGCAAAGACCTTTTTTAATCAGGAGGCGCATATTTATTACTTCTTAGGAAAGCTTTACCAAAAAACATCGAACAATAAAAAAGAAACCGAGGCGTTTGAAAAAGCTGCTGAGTATAAGGCGGCGGTATCCGAAATATCATTGTTCAGAGGCTTGGCGCTTAAAGAGCTAGGCAGAAGTGATAAGGCCAAAGCAGTGTTTAATGAGATGCTCACCACTGCGCAAAGTCTTATTGATAATAAGGATATGCGAACTTACTACGGCGTCGGATCACCGTCGCCTATGCCGTTTGAATATAACATTGAAAAGCTTAATCTTCTTGACGGCAATATTCTTAAGGCTTTTGCTCTTTTCGGGGAGGAGGATTATATCGGTGCGGAAATATGTATACGCAATGCCGAAACGCTCGATCGGTATGATTTCAGAATATATGCTTTTAATGCAATTAAGTAGTTTTACGATTTAGGAGATTAAAGAGATGATAGAGTACAAAGTAGAAAACCACGTTTCAAGCTTTTTGCCGGAACATAAAAAGTGGAAATTGGTTTGGAGCGATGAATTTGACGGAGAAAAGCTTGACGAGAGCAAATGGAGTTTCAGAGAATATTTTTGGGGCAAAAGGTCACCGACATTTACACGTGAGGGTGTTTATGTTGACGGCGGGAGCAATCTTCATATAGCTATGATTAAAAGAGGTGAAGATTATTTATCCGCACAGCTTCAAACTGGTTCTATTGTTTATGATCTTCCGAAGGACAGCAAAGGTTTTTGGCCTTTCGGAAAAATTGAAGAGCCTAAATTTATGCATAAATTCGGATATTATGAATGTCGCTGCAAGCTTCCGAAAAATGACGGATGGCATGCCGCATTTTGGCTTCAGGCTCCCGGAATAGGAAGTCATCCCGATCCGAAATACGGTGGCGTAGAGGTTGATATAATGGAGAATTACCGTCAGGCAAGGGAGGGAAACCTGATTTGCGGCTGCGGCTGGGGTGGCTACGGAAAAGACTCTAAATGGTTTGGTCACGCTGTTTTTCCGTATGTTGAAACCGATGACGGTTGGCACACTTACGCCGTTGATTGGAGCGAGGAGGGTTATGTATTTTATGCCGACGGCAATGTTGTAAGCCGCCAGATGGCTCCGGAATGCGCAGTATCTCATGTTGATGAATTTATTCTTCTCACAACCGAATGTCATGGATATAACCGAATATTCGGAAACGAGTCGGCTGACGCGGGACTTGCAGGCGACGCAGATATTTGGTCGGGGAGTCCTGTGGAAGCACTGAAGAAAGCGGTATTGCCTGATGAGTTTATAGTAGATTATGTACGTGTTTTCGACAGTGTGGAATAACCAATTTTACTTTGTCTTTTAAAAAAATTATACGAAAGGTTGGAAAAACAATGTGCAGCGTAAGGAAATTAAAGGCGGTCATATTAGCGGTATTGATGATTTTATCGATTGGCTGGGTCTCAGGATGCGGAGAAGAAAACGAAGCTGATGAATCATCATCTTTTTCAGACAGCTCCGATGTGCTAACGAATACCGAAATGGAATACTTCTTAAATATTCCGGATGAGCTCGACGGAACAACAGTAAAATTTGCGACATGGATCGATCATAATTCTAATGAATCGAGTCAAGTCTTGGCTGATTTTACAAATCTTACGGGAATTAATGTTGAGCTTACATATGTACCGCAGATGGACTATTCAAATAAGATATCAGGACTAATTGCTTCCGGTCAGTCTCCGGATGTTTATGTTTCAAACGGTGATTTTCCTGTTTGTATGCCTTTGCTGCAGCCGCTTGATACTACGATTCTTAATCCGAGCGACAGCTTTTGGAATCAGGACATAGTTAATCTTGGTACAATCGGCGGACATTCATATCTTGTTAACGTAAAAGGCGGCGCATGGGATATGGGCGGAAGCTGTGTGGTTTATAACAGACGCTTCTTTGAAGATAACGGGATAACAACTCCTGATCTTTATTATGAAGAGGGACGTTGGACATTGGATAATTTCTATAAGGCTGCCAAAGAGCTTTCACAGGTCGCTGAAAGCAGCGGGGTTGGTATTGATATAAATAGTTATGTGGGTACATATTCCACGGGTATGGTAACATACGATTCTGAAAAAAAACAGTTTGTGAATAACTGTACAAATCCTGATGTTGTTGCGGCATGGCAGAGAATGGTGGAGGCGCGCGATTCAAAAATAGCTATTCTAAAGGATGATGGATACCGCAATCATTTTGAAGAAGGTAAACTGGGGATGATTTTTGTCGGTACGTATGGTTTAAGAAAAACCGGATGGTTCAGTGATATGGATGCCGACGATATTTGTTACATAGTTCCCCCGAAAGCCGACGCCTCTTCAGAACAGCCGTATGGCGTGGCCAGTACACGGGCTTACGGAATTATTAAGGGAGCGGAGAATGTTGACGGAGCGGCATATTTTCTGCGTTATTTTCTGAATGCCGACAATTATGATCCTGCCGAACTTTACAAGAGTGAGGAATTAGGAGAATTATATAAGGAATTTCTTGAAAAAGCAAAGACGGATTACATCTTTAATACAAGTGTTATGAATATAGTCGCTGTCTCAGATACACTTAAACCGACGTTTGTTATATTCCCGGATTTGCAGACCTGTACTGCTGCTCAGGTAGCGACGGCACTTTCATCATCATCTAATAAGTTGGATACATGTATTGAAAAGGCAAATGAAATTCTGCAAAAGATTGATTCAGGTAATCAGTAATTTCTGTTAATATGTCTGCAAAAGGAGTGTGAAAAATGAAAAAAGCTTTAAGTATTATACTCTCCCTTTTAATTGTTGTTCAGATTTTTGTTATAATTCCGGCTCTGGCTTCGTCGCAGAACGGCGAAGCCGCCGGTGTTTTGTTACGTAACGATTACAGTGAGTATTCGCTTGTTACGGAAAAAGACGGAAATGATGATCTCAGAAACGCTCTTAACTGGTCCGGACAGTGGTCAATAGTTGATGATAATTCTGTGACGGGAGGAAAATTTCTTCGCTTCCAGCACTGGAATAATACGGATAATTACAGCACATGTTTATTTACCACAGCGGCAAATCCGACCGGAAGTGTATCAGCAGACGGAAGCTTTCAGCTGGAGACCGACACTGAATATCAGCTTGAAATACGCTACCGCGTTTCGGGTATAACAACGCCCGGCAACAGTTTAAGGCTTGTGCTGAATTCAACGACAGCCGGAAACTATAATATAATTAACACAAGATCGGATAAAGTTTTGAAATATATAAAGAATGAAATTAAAAATACTGACGGCTGGGTAACGGAAAAATTTACATTCAATACTGCGGATTTTGAATATGACATTCCTCAGGACAGCAATTTATTTATAGGATTTAGACCTGCATGGAACGGCGTAAACTGCTACAATGATCAGTATACCGTTGATATCGATTATTTTGAGATTACAGACGGAGCTTCTATTGCCGAGCCTGAGAAATTCAAGGCGCAGCATATGGTTATAGATTTTGAAAGTTATTTTATACCTTCAAACGGTATGGGCGCGGTTTATAACAGCGATAATACGAGATATACGATTGCTGAAGATAATAGCATGGGCAAATATCTGAATTTGGCAAAAACAGGTCAGGGTACATGGACTCCTGCCTATACTCTTTTGCTTAACCCTAACGGCAAGGCTGCGGAAAACAATGCTGATAAAGCCTATAAAATGGAAAACGGAGCTAAATATCGGGTTTCATTCAAATATAAACTTGTTTTTACCGACAGTGCAATTAGCGGCATACCTGTTGCTTTAGGATATTCCACAATTACGGATACGGCGAATGCCGCAGACGGGATATGGTCGACATCTTCCTCGTCGAATGCTGTTTACGCTAAAAAGGACGGAGCAGATATTTTGCTTGAACCGACCAACGAATGGAAAACCTTCACATATGACTTCACAATGGATAGAATCAAGTCAAACAGCGGGGGCGGCGATTATATTACTCCATATTTGTGCTTTGCTGCCGGCAGTAATTGGACATTACAGCAAAACGCTTCCTATGTTTTCAGCATAGATGAAATTATTGTTGATCGTCTTGCTGAGGTTACATTGTCATCAGGCGGAACTGAAAATGTAATATACGGAGTTCCGCAGTGTACAGCTGATGAAAATACTATTTATAGCGACTGCAGCGGTGAAAAATATTCATTTGACGACACGCAGAGAGAAATGTACAGAGAGAATGAATATAACGACGGAGACGTAAAATGGAAAGCCTATACCGCATCAGTCGGAGCAGCAGTTTGGTATAAAGATTATGAAATGACAGAACCTGTAGGGGATAGCTATACATTTACAGCTATTAACGAAACGCTTTACAGCGGCAGTAGTGAGATTGATGAGGATTTAGTCGCTTTCTGCGGATTTGACGAGTACTATCTGAGAACAAAGAATCATCCCGGAGGAACTCCGTGGAACTATTATGGTTTTGGATGGGATCCGGCAACACCGGATTCATGGATAATTACCAATGAAGAGGCACATTCGGGCAAACAATCTATAAAAACAACATATTATGCATATTCTAATGAAGATAACAGCCTTAATAGTGAGTATAACTTTAACGCCGGTGCGGTATATGTCGGCAGCGGGTATGAATTTGTTCCCGGAAACGCCTATGAAATATCTTTTTATATAAAGAAAAACAGCACGGTACAAAATCAGCACGGCAGACTGAATATAAGCATAGCGTCAGATGCAAGCGTGTATCATCACAACAGACTTGCGACCGTTGATAATATTGTGCTTACAGATGAATGGCAAAAGATTTCAATGAATTGCACCGTTGTTATGGGCGACGATGTTACAGCTTGCGCGCCGGCGTTAGTTTTAAGCGGTACCGGAATGCACGCGTTTTATATCGATACAGTAGAAATAAAACAAGTATGCTCTTCAGCAGATATAAATGATGAAAATTATCCTGCCGAATGGCAAACCAACCCGAAATATTATAAAAATTTTAAAATTGATGCAGATAATGCGCACACGGGTAATGGCTCATTTGCAATAACCGCTGAAGATGCTTTTATGCGTCTGAATTTTAATGATAAAACTATACGGTTATCAAACGGTACAGTATATCTAATGTCTTTTTGGTATAAAGCGGTTGCCGGTACGCCAGAGATAAGCTTTGTTGCTGCAGATTCAGAGAATATTTCATCAGGTTCAGAAGTGCAGGGCTCTTATAAAATTTCCAAAGTCGGAAGCGGAAAATGGGAAAAGGCATATGTTCTGTTCACGGCTTCCCTCCAGGATAGCAACAATACGCTTTGGCTTTCTGTAAGCGGCGCGGGGGCGGGAACCTTTTATATAGATGATATACATCTGGCGACATCTACTCAAATTGTATTTAATACAATGGGAGGAACTATGAACGGTACGGAAATTTCTGTTGCCGTGGGAACTCCCGGTGCGGTGGCATCATATGCCACGCCGGTAAAGGAAGGAATGTATTTTTACGGATGGTATCAGGACGCTGCGCTTACAAAGAAATGCGGCTCGCTTACTTTTCCATCGGATGCGGACAGTATAACCGTTTATGCTAAATGGGTGAAAACTTTGCCGGCGGCTATTGTTGATTTTGAGGATGCGCCTTACGGAACTGATAATCCTAAATGGGGCGGAAGTTCAGGGAATTATTTTAATCCTTTGGTAGCAGAAATTATTACAGAGGATAAGCATTCGGACAGTAAATCCTTGAGGCTGCATTTTGATCCGGAGAAAATCAAGGAGTCAGGCAGCGGTATAACATACAGTTCACCGACTCTTTCATTCGGAATGTATGATAATGTCGGAAATCCCATGTATATGAAAGAAGGCAAGATATATAAGGTCAGCTTCTGGTATAAAGTAGAGAAGGCCGGCTGTAATCTCTCAGTAACGGCTATTGCTACACACAGTAAAAATTATTGGGCTTATGATTTAAGAACGGTGTATGACAATACTTCCCACACAATAAAAATGAGTGAATCCGGCCGCGGTTGGACAAGAGCGGAAATATACGTAAGTGCCGATAATCTTATTACTTCCGATACGCAGTGGGGAAAGCTCACTGGCAATCATATGTTTATTTGGCTAAGAGCATCATCAAATAAAGAATTTTCCGTTTTATTTGATGACGTTATTGTTGAAGAAGTGCCTGAAAACATAGGAGTAAATATTTACCAGCCTAATAACGGTTCAAATCCAATTTATACTACTGGCGGGGTAGGGACTGCGGTAACCTTCCCAGAACAGCCCGTACGCAAAAATTACACTTTCGGAGGCTGGTATACCGATGAGAAATGCACTAAGGAATACAAGGGCGGAACATATAAGAAAAACGCACAGTTTCTATATGCAAAATGGATAATGAATGATACGGTTGTGGTTGATTTTGAGGATGAGTATTATACTACATCTCTTAATACTAATCAGCAAACTCGTGCATCGGTGGCTACAAATTTCGGTCATAACAGCAATCAGTCGCTGCTCATCAGCAAGGAAGGAAAGCTGACAAGCGGAGATCACTGGTCCGGTATAGTCGCAGTTGTGGGAGAGGTTCCGTTTAAGGTGGAAGCCGGTGCTACTTATATGATAAGCTATGATTATTATGTGGTGCGTAATAAAAATACTTCGTCTATTTCAAACACGCCGCATCCGTATGTAAGAGTTGCAAACGATAAAAATATTTGGCTTAATTATTATGATCCGAATATCGGATGGCCAATAGGCTCAACCGAAAAAACAGGAACATGGCTGACAGCTTCATTTATTTACACTGCCGATATTCCGGAAGGAACAGATGATACGCTTTACTTCACCGTGAATGCATCACAGGATTTTATAGGGTATTTCGACAATATTCGCATATCAAAGATAGACAAGGGCAATGGATCGGCGCTGCTGCTTAATCCATGCGGAGCTGAAACCGTGGGAAATATGAAACTTATTTATGTCGGTAAAAATGCAAGTTCGGTTGAAATTCCGGCTGCAACCCTTGTTAAAAAAGGATATACATTTGTAGGCTGGTATCGTGATCCAGAGCTTACGGTTCCCTTTACTGATAAAAGTTTTTCATTTATCGGAGAGGATACGACGCTTTATGCCGGCTGGAGCAAGAATATAAACGTGCAGGATTTTGAAAATTACGAGTCCTACGGAAAGACAGAAGCTTTGAATTATATGGACTTTGATTATGAGATATATGACATTTCATCGGGCAACAGAGACAGCTCAAATGTCCATAATGGCAATGTATCTGTTCACCGTATCGGAAACGATCATCATTTTGCGGCTTTTCAAATATTTTCCGCCGCTGTGAGTCCTTCAAGCAGGCTTGTTGCGGGAAATGTTTACACAGTATCAATGTGGGTTAAACTTGAATCTGCACGCCACAGCAAGGGCGCTGTTAAAATAGCAAGCTGTTCAGATGCAGAGTATGCGTGGCGCATTAGCGGAGAATGGCTGAATATAGCCGCGATCAAGGATTTGCCTGTCGGTGAATGGAAACAGATAAGCTATACGTTCTACGCGAACGACGGATTTCTTTCAATTCAGACTCCCGGTTACATAAGCCTGTATATTGACGATGTAACTCTCGAAATCAAACCCGGTCTTAAGGCAAGCGATTGCAGCAAATCGATAGAGGTAGAGGAATACGTTCCGATGCGACTTAATGCCGACGGAACCTTTGACAGTGAAGAAGGGGTGACGATAGATCCGTCTGCCGTAAAGATAAAAGGCGCATATATTTCGGCAAACGAAAAAATTAACGATCATATGTTATGGATCATTATTGCGGTCGTCAGCGGGGTTATCTTAGCCGGAGGCGCGGCGGTGGTGACAGTTATAATTCTAAAACGCAGAAAACAAAGAGGAGGCAAACAATTATGAAAATAAATAGACTGCTCTCTGTTTTACTGGCGGTTGCACTTACGGTGATTTCGGCTGGCTGCGGTAAAAACGACGGAAAAAACAACGCGTCTGCGGGGGAGTCTTTAGCACAGGTATCAGATAAAACCGGAAAGTTTTCTTATACTGTAATACGTGGTAAAAATGCCGCTTCAGAAGTAAGCGAGGCGGCGAAAACGTTGCGTAGTGCCTTAAAAAAGACGTTTAACGCAAACGTAATGCTTACATTTGATGAAACGGTTGAGGATTATGACGGAAACAAAGAAATACTTATAGGAAGTACAAATCGTGAGGAAAGCGAAAAGGCACTTGAGGTCTTAAAGAATAACCGTGTCAATTATTATCGTGATTTTATAATTAAGGTAATAGATGATAAGCTTTGTATAACCGCTGCAAATGATAGTGTACTTGTTGCTGCCGTAGAGTATTTTGCCGAAAATTATTGCACAGATAAAGAAAAATGGGAGATGCTCAGCACAAAAAGTGAAATAATTTACGAAGCCTCCTTTGATGCGCTTAACCATAAGATTATGGGTAATTCGCTTTTTCTTTACAAATTTGTTGTTCCGTCCGATATGTCGTATATTTACGGTATGCGTATTGATGAGCTTAACGATTATCTTTTCAAAACGCAAGGCTATGAGCTTACAGTTTCCGATGAAAGAGAGGCTGCTGATGACTTTGAGATAATAGTAGCAGACTCTGTGCGCGAAGGTCTGCCCGAAATAGTACTGAAGAATAACGAGTGGATAATAAAGGCGTCGGGCAAGAAGCTTATTATCAAGGGAGGGAGCGATTTGGCAACGGGAGCCGCCGTACAAAAGCTTATGTCTTTAATCAGCGAGGCAGACGCATCGGGGAAGGCGCTTGAAATAACAGAGGATTACGAGCTTAACGGCACTTATACAGCGGAAAATGCAGACGATTATAAGCTGGTTTGGAACGATGAATTTGACTCGCCTAATGTAAATAATCACTGGTGGGTTGACTATCATTCACAGTATCCATATGGCAAGCAGAACAGTTCGGTCTTAGGCGGCACAATAACCGATATGGCGGCGGAATATTTTAAATCAAACGGAGACGGCACGGCGTCTGTTTATGCAGAGCAGAACGGAAAAGATATTAAAAGCGGCAAAATATCTACATGGGATACGATGCAGTACCGTTACGGAGTACTCGAAATACGTGCAAAACTCCCTGCGGCTCCGTGGTGCGCGGCTTTTTGGGTGAACGGCTCGCAATTGGGCTACGGCGCTTTAACTGAATTTGATCTGCTTGAGAATTTTGGTTATAATACGTCGTTTGCTTCAAATATTCATTTATGGTCGGATATGTGGCATAAATCTCTCGATACTTCCGAGTATAAGACTAAGAAGAAATATACTCTTTCTGAGCATAATAAGTTTGATAAAAACCTCACCGATGAGTTTCATACCTACACTATGGAATGGACTGACCGTGTTGTGAATTTTGCTGTTGACGGCAGAGTGTATTTCAGTTACGATCTTGACGACGATTTATATGCGGACGCAAGAAGACTCCCTTCGTATCTTGTTTTATCATGCAGCGGCGGCTCTGGAAATTATGGTGTTGCATTTACAGAAGAAAAAGATGAGTATGCGGAGTTGATATTGGATTATGTGCGCATTTATCAGCGTTACGATATAGATTCATTACTGCTGACCCGAGACGATCCCGGCGGAATACCGAATTACAACGGAAGAACCGTAAAATATCTTGTCGGCGGCAGGGAAGCAAGCTGAGGGTATTTATTGCGGAAAACAGTTTTCAGCTAATTATGATTGAATCAATAAATTACGGTAATGTTTAAAATCTTTCCTGATTTTGGATTAAGACCGAGCAGACAATGCAGCGTTGTATTTTATATTTTGACTAGGTCTTTTGTTTGAATCTTTTTAGTTATTTATATAGCCGGTTTGGATGATAGGCATTCTTAGTTAATCTAAATTTATTAAAAAGGAGAATGAAAAAATGCTCTTAAAAAAAACTCTAAGCGTAGTTCTTTCCATGGCAATGATACTGTCAGTTTGTACTGTGTTTTGCGTTCCGTTTACGGCAGGAGCCGAAGAAATGCCTACACAAGCCGACTATCTTTACAATGATTTCGGAAGTTGGTCTGCGGAACAAGGCAAAGGATACTACAACTGGGTTGGTGAATGGTCTTTAAGAGATGACCCGTATATTTCAGGAGGAAAATACTTACGCTTTAATCATTGGAATAATACTCAAAATTATAATCCGCTTTTATTCGCGTTTGTTGCAAATCCTTCCGGCAGCGTAGATCCTTCGGATAGTTGGCAGATTGCCTCAGACTCAAAATATTTATTGGAAATCCGTTACAGGATCGATGGTATCACAACGAGCGGTAACGCACTTCAGCTTATGCTTGCTTCCTCTTCAGCCGATTCCTACGATATAAGTAAAGTAACCACTGTGCTGAAATATGTCGATCCTGCTGTTCAGGATACCGATAATTCTTGGGTGACTGCAACATATATGGTAGAAACCGATGATATCGAAGTTCCTGAGAACAGCAATCTTTATCTTGGGTTTAGACCTATATGGGATTCAAATTGGTCAGGTGTTTACAACGATCAATACTGGGTGGATATTGATTATTATGAAATAAGGAAAGTTCCGGATTTTGCCCAGCATATGGAGATCGGGTTTGATGAATATGTACTGCCGGCGCCCGGAGAAGCAGGCTCAGTATATACCGGTACAAATATCACTTACACTGTGGCGGAGGATGACGCCGAGGCGACAGGTAAATATCTTAAATTTACAAAGACAATCAAAAGTAACTGGGCACCTGCATATGCCTTACTTTTAAATCCTGTTGGAAAAGCTACAAAGAATACGCTTAACGATTGCTATAAAATGGCCGACGGTAAAACATACCGCTTGTCGTTCAGATATAAACTGACATACAACGATAGTAGTACCGAGGACTTTGTTCCGGTAGCATTGGGCTATACAACAACGGATAGGACGGTTCAGGCAGCCGAAGGCGTTTCATCGGATAATTCTCAGAGTGCAATTTATGCCAAGGATGAAACTACCGGTCAGGATATGTTGCTTGAGGGAAACGGTCAGTGGAATTATTTTACATATGATTTTACAATGGACAATATTACTGAATATAGCGGAAACGGCGCTTATTTAACACCGTATCTGCTGCTTGCCTGCTCAAATGACGGAAGGAATTTATGGACTGGTAAGCAGCAAAATGCACAATACGAACTTTGTATAGACGATATTACACTTGATAGCCTTGCTGAGATTACCCTTGTTGATGGCAGCAGTTCAAAAAGCTTTTACGGTGCTCCGGCGGGAATAAAGGCGGGAAGCATTTACAGCCAAAGCGATGCGGAGCTTTTTACTCTTGAGTCAGGGGTCGAAACAGCAGAGGTTTATAAAGAACATGGTTATACCGACAGCACCGGAACTGCTTATAAATCATATACCGCGTCTGTAACAAAGGCGGCGTGGTTTGCTGACGAGGCATTGACAAATCCGGTTTCTGAGACGAGCTTCACGGTCGGCGGCTCGACATATTATGCCGGAAGAGAAACGGTTATCAGTGACGAAAATCAACTGGCATTTACCGGTTTTGATGAAATTCACCCAAGAATGGCGAATAAGCCGCAAAATATATGGGGGACTTTCTGGAAAGACGATATGGGGCTGGCTGATATCGGCGGATGGGAGATTACGGACGAATATGCCTATTCCGGTACAAAGTCTATTAAATCAGAAATTACTGCAAATGTTTCTGATCAAAAAAATATATTTTATATCGGCAGCGGATATGAGGCTGTTTTAGGTAAGTCTTATTTTGTAAGCTTTTATATTAAGGGTGACGGAAAGACTGTAAAGATAGAATTAAGCAACGGTATCAGCGGATATAATATTTTGAAGCCGGCAGATTCTGTAACAGTTGTCACAGATGAGGAGTGGCAAAAAGTCAATGTATTGTATTCAACGGTTGATCCGGAAATCTTGTCATATGCAGATGAGACGTGGGTCGCTCCGCTTATTAGAGTTACTTCTGCGGAGGATACAACAGTATATATTGACACAGTTACCATTTCGGAATTAAATTATAATCAATTCTGTCAAAACAGCGCTGCGGAGCGTATCGGCAGCGATGAAAGCGTCGTCGCTTTTCGTGTAACCTCAAGCTATGTTGATGATGAGAATGCCGCGTCAATATCGTTAGCAGGAAATGACTATACTGTATCAGAAAGAGGGTTTCTCGTTTCTTATGCTGCGGATTCGGATTACCTTGACTTGGAAAACCTTTCAACTGAAAAATCCAAATATATTAAAAATATTTCAAGAAAATCCGATTTTGACGATTGCTATGCATATAGCAATGGGCTCCGTACATTCAGCGCACGCATAGGCGGCTTTAAGGCTGATTCAAGCGAAAGCATAGCGGTAAGACCGTATATTACGGTAGAAAACAACGGTTTGGATATTGCTTTGTATGGCGAGGTATTTGTTTTTGCGGTAGACGGTAAAAGCGACACGAAAACTGTAAATGGTTCTGTTTACAATCTGGTGTGGGGTGATGAATTTAGCGGCACATCGCTTGATACATTGAAATGGAGAGAGGAAAATATCACCAAACAACAAGACAAAGAGCATTTGAAAATAGTAAATGGAAATTACAGTGTCGAAAACGGAGTTTTATCAATGAGATCCGAATACGATGCAGATACTCAAACCTACACTGTTCCTTATAATATAACTTCAATGCGCTCTATGCAGTATCAAAAGGGATATCTTGAAATCCGCGCAAAACTTCCTGCCCAATGGTCAGCGTCCAGCACCATATGGCTTCGCACAGATCCATGGACGGATTCAAGTCGCATAAACAGCGGTGAGGTGGACATTTTTGAGACATTTGGAGTAAAAAATGTTTTAACGCCTAATCTTCATGTTTGGGAGAAAACCGAGTATACCGAAAGCACGGATGACTATGGCAATACAATATACAATGCCACCGAAATTTTTGATCATCCTTGGAATTACGGCACCCGCCCGAAAAATCAGTACACACTTGATGATGAAGAAATAAATTTGTTCCATACCATTGGTTTTCTTTGGACAGATACGCAGATGATAATGTATATCGACGGTGAAGAGTATGCCGTATATGATCTTACTGAAGAGGCGTATAAATATGATACAAGCTACGAAACAACCGCTCCTTCGCAGGACTCTATTGACGAGGCGCTGAAAAACACCCCCATGGGAATTATTTTCGGTGCAGGTCTTTTTACCTCTGAAAATTCAGACTATGAGGATGACCGATGTGCGGATAAATTAAATAATCTCATATTTCCTATGAAGTTTGAAATAGATTATGTGCGCCTTTATCAGAACGATGATTGCATAATTAAGTATTTAAAATGATAAACTGAGAGGTAAAAGCGAACAATGAAAAAATATCTTATCAGATTTTTGACCGTATTATTCTGTCTTTCTGCTATATTTTCAACGGGACTTACGGCTTTTGCAAAGGAAGGAACAGATGACGGTGCGGTTACATTTTCATTATTTGATCTCGGAGACGCTAACGGCAACGGTGAGGTGAATATTGTTGATCTTATCAGAATAAAACATTATACAACGAACACAAGTGTTGCAATAGATCCTGCTGCCGATATAAACGTTGATGGAAATATTGATAGTAATGATATGGTTTTATTGAAAAAGATTTTATTGGGAATAAGCTTCTGAATAAATTTTGGAGGGGCTTTTTAATAGTGTAAATAAGTGCGGCGTTCGCCGCCGCGCTTATTTACACTGTAAAAATATTATTTATAGTTTTAAACGCAGAATTTAAATGCAAATTTTGGGTTTATAATTATAAATTCTGGAACGCTAAGCGAGGAGCCATAATGAAAACAAAATTGAAAATCAGAATAAGGCGGAGATTATCTGCCGCATTAGTACTTATGCTGGCGGTAAGTCTGCCGACTGCTGCAAGTGAGGCAGAGACGGCAGATACAAATGATGAAATTACCGCCGTATATAATTACAGCGATGAAAATGCCTATATGCTGTATAAAGAAAAATATTCCGATGTAAGATTTGGCGAAGGGAACATAGTTATCAATGCCGGAACCGCAGCATACACCGATGAAACAGGTACGGAATATAAAAACACTGTTACGATAGACTCCAATGCCGAAAAGCTTATATATAATTTTTCCGTACCTGACGATGGATTATATAATATAAAGCTCTGCTATCTGCCGCTTGAGAATAACGGAAACGATATAAATTTCGGACTGGAAATTGATGGTGTTATTCCGTTCACAGAAGCGGGTAAGCTTATTCTGCCATGCATGTATAAGGATTCGGAGGGGAAGCACTATGATGAATTCGGCAATCAGTATCCGCCCGAACAGGAGGCTGCCGGAGAATTTACCCTCAAGGCGCTGTATGACGATACAGGCGCAGAAAATCTGCCGTATGCTTTTTACCTGAAGGCGGGCGAGCATACCGTAGCACTTATACCCGGAACAGAGCCTTTTGTTTTGGCAGAGCTTGTTATCGCTGCGCCGGACAGCTTAAAGCCGTATTCTGAAATAATGAGCGAATACGAAGAAAAAAATTATCTCTCGGCTGACAGTGACGCAATAATAATTGAGGGCGAGGATGCGTCGTTAAAATCCACACGCGCAATAGTACCGAAATCAGACAGCAGTTCTGCCGTGCCATCCCCGTCAGATTCTAAAAAGCAAATAATAAATTACATAGGCGGCAGCAACTGGAAATCTCCGACAGAAGAGATTCAATGGAAAATCGTAACAGATAAACCGGGACTTTACCGGTTAGGTATGGTATATAAGCAGGACCAGACTGTAAACGGTTATTCGTACAGACAGCTGAGAATCGACGGGGAACTACCGTTCAGTGAAGCGCAGAATCTTAAATTTTATTACGGCACAGGCTGGCAGTATTTTGAATTTGCGGACGATAACGGAGAGGATTATCTTTTCTATCTTGATGCGGGCGAGCATACACTGAGCCTTACAGCGGCATTGGGTGAAACTGCCGAATACTATAATCAGCTCAAGCAAATCACTGCAAATCTGGGCGACATATATCTTGAGATAGCTATGATAACCGGTGAATCGCCTGACAGAAACCGTGACTATGATTTATTCAGGCAAATAGATAACTTTAATGAAAATCTTGAAAAAAACCATGAGCTTTTAACAAAGCTTGCGAGTGATATGAAAAAGCTTTCGGACGGAGAGGAAACCTCCTTCATATCAGCAGTAAACAATATGGCGCGCGTACTTAAATCTATGGTGGATAATCCGTATACGGCGCAGAATTATGTAACGGATTATTATAACAACTATACAACATTGAGTTCCTGGCTTTATGATATGAAATCTATGCCGCTGAGTATTGACAGGATATATATCTATCCGTCAGACAGTAAAGAACGGCCTCAAATGCCCGGATTTTTTACTAAACTCAAATTCGGCGCCGAGAGGTTTATGGCATCTTTTGTATCCGAATATAACGGAGGAACTTCAGAAGAGGCGGCTCTAAAAATCTGGGTGAACTGGGGAAGAGATCAGGCAATGGTTCTGAACTCGCTGATTGGAGAGTCTTTCACCGCAGAAACGGGTATAAAGGTAAATTTAGAGCTTACGGATGCTACACTTGTCAAAGGGATTCTTTCAAATAACGCGCCGGATCTATCGCTGCATCTTTCGAGAACTGAGCCCGTAAATCTTGCAATGCGCGGCGCACTTTACGATTTAACGAATTTTAAGGATTACAGCGAGGTTGTAAAACGGTTCGGCGAATCAGCTACTGTACCGTATTGCTACGGGGACGGAGTATATGCACTGCCGGATACACAGTCATTCTACATAATGTTTTACAGAAAGGATATTTTAGAAAGTCTTGAAATTGAAGTTCCGAAAACGTGGGATGATTTTTTGGCGGCGACCGCCGTTTTACAGCGCAATAATATGCAGGCATGGATACCTTATACGCAGATTACCACCTCTACTACAGTAAACACAGGAGTAGGCGGGCTTAACCTTTTTGCGTCTGTTTTACAGCAGTTTGGCGGCAATTTTTATAATGAGGATAAAACGGCTACAATACTTGACAGTCCCGTTTCACTTAAAGCATTCACATACTGGACGGATATGTATACAAAATATAAGCTGCCTACAACTGCGAGCTTTTACAACCGTTTCCGAGTAGGTACGATGCCGCTTGGTATTGAAGCTTACACACAGTATACCACTCTTATGGAGGCAGCGCCCGAAATAGACGGAAGATGGGGTATAGCATTGGTGCCGGGCGTTGAAGAAAACGGCATAGTAAATCACACGGTTTCCGGATCGGGAACAGGCTGTGCGATTATATCAAGCTCTAAACATAAGGATGAGGCCTGGGAGTTTCTAAAATGGTGGACATCAGCAGATACACAGCTTAGATATAACAACAACGTTGAATCTGTTCTAGGTGCAGTTGCAAGAACAACGACCGCGACGCTTGAGGCATTTGAGGGTATGGCTTGGGATTCTGATGATCTTGAGATACTTCTTGAACAGCGCGAGCATATTATGGAAATTCCTGAGGTGGCAGGCAGCTATTATGTTTCACGCGCGGTAGATCAGGCGTTTTGGGCGGTTATAAATGCGGAGGAGACCCCTAAGGATTCGCTTTCGGAATGGGCGGAAATTGCAAATAATGAAATCGAACGCAAGATTAAGCAATACGGTAAATAAAAGCAAAAGCTGTGTATTGCCGTTGTTACAGCGGAATGGAGAATGAAAATTATGATAAGAAGCAAGGGAGGAGCCCGTTCCGGCATCGAAGTATCCTTTCGCGAAAGGATACCGTACTATGTTATGCTGGCACCGTTTTTATTATTTTTTGTATTATTTATAGTTATACCTATGGCGGCTTCGGTCGTATTAAGCTTTTTTGAGTTTGATATGGTGTCGCTTCCGGTTTTCACGGGATTTTCAAACTTTTTCCGTATGCTTTTTGATGACGCGATATTCGTAAGGACGCTTAAGAATACACTTATTCTAGCGGTAATTACAGGTCCTGCAGGATTTTTGCTTTCATTTGTGCTGGCGTGGTTTTTAAACGAATTTAAACCGATTGTAAGAACGGTGCTTTCGTTTATGTTTTATTGCCCCGCCCTTATAGGCAATGCCTATTATATCTGGCAGGTGGCTTTTTCAAGCGACAGCTACGGCTATATAAACAGTTGGCTTTTGTCTATCGGACTTATAACCGAGCCTGTACAATGGCTTAAGGATGCCGACTATGTAATGCCGATTATAATAGCGGTTCAGCTGTGGATGAGTATGGGCGTATCCTTTCTTGCAAACATATCCGGGCTTCAGAATGTGGACAGCGAAATGTACGAAGCGGGCGCAATAGACGGTATCCGCAACCGTTGGCAGGAGCTGTGGTATATAACGCTTCCGTCTATGCAGCATATGCTCCTTTTCAGCGCGGTAATGCAAATAGCCTCGTCATTTTCAATAAGTCAGCTTCCGATAACTCTTGCGGGCTATCCATCTGTCGGAAACAGGGTGGATACTATTGTCTCTTATCTCGCAGATGCAGGTACGGTACGCTATGAAATGGGCTACGCTTCAGCAATATCGGTTCTTCTGTTCCTTATTATGATAGTTGTAAGAATCGTAGTGGGCAAGCTTATCAATAAGATAGGAAAGTGAGGAACACCGAATATGAGTCAAAGTAAATCGGTTTTAGGAAAACCGGGATTACTGAAACGTATGCATGAGAACAGAACCGGCAAGACCTCGCAGAGTAAAAGATATACGAGGTCAAAGGCGGGAAATACGCTTTATGTAACGTTTTTGACGGCGTTTGGCTTGTTTTCAATATTGCCGTTGATATACTGCATAGCAACATCATTTAAACCTCTCGACGAGCTTATGATTTTTCCGCCGAGCTTTTTTGTGAAAAGACCGACATTTCAGAACTATCTTGCTTTGCCGGGACTTCTTTCAAATCTTCGCGTACCGCTTTCAAGATATATTTTCAACAGTTTTTTTGTTTCGGCGGTAACAACATTCCTATATGTTTTTGTTTCAGCTTTAGCGGCTTTTGTGCTTACAAAGTCACCGCTTAAAAGCCGCAGGGGAATATTTACCGTTGTGCAGTACGCCCTGCTTTTCAATACATATACATTGGCAATACCGCAGTATCTTATATTTTCATATATGGGGATAATCGACACATATTGGGCATATATATTGCCGCACATAGCTACGACGATGGGCGTTTTTCTTATGAAGCAGTATATTGAGGGAAGCGTACCTGACGCAATTATGGAGGCGGCAAAGATTGACGGAGCAAACCCGTACAGAATTTTTGCACAGATTGTAGTTCCTATGGTTAAGCCCTGCATTATGACGCTGACTCTTTTCGGATTCAGAGATGTTTGGTCTGCGCTTCCTAACGGAACGATTTTTGATGAATCACTTAAAACCCTGCCGGCTGTTATGACACAAATAAACGCCGGAGGTATCGCCCGTTCGGGAAGCGCCATGGCGGTTACCGTAATTATGATGATACCGCCTATAATCGTTTATATGGTTTCACAAAGCAACGTCATTGAATCTATGAACAGCGCCGGAATCAAATGATAGGGGAGGAAGACGAATGAGTTTGAAAAAACGTTTGATAGTATTTTCAACCATTGTACTGTCAGTAGTTCTTATCGCTCTTGAAACTCCTCCGGCCCTTGCTTTACAGAAAGAAGTTCCTTATACCAGCTACACATATTGGGAAAGTGACGACTTTACAGCAGTTTCCGCCAAGGCCTCTTATGAGCCGGAGACGGTGCTTACCGCGGCAAGACTCGGTATTGAAAGCTTTTCAGAAATCAATGATGTATGTACGGACACTGCGGGAAACATCTATATTTTAGACGGCAAATCTTCACGGATTGTTATTTTAAATTCGGATTATACCGTTAAAAAAATAATTTCCGAGATAACAGGCTATACGGAAAAGCTCAGATTTGAAAATTCAAAGGGCATTTTTGCAGATACTGACGGAAAAATTTATATTGCGGACACTGAACACGCAAGGGTAATCGTATGCGATAAAAACGGCGGGTATATTAATATGATAACTCTGCCCGAATCAAAGCTTATACCGGATGAATTTAATTATCGTCCTATCAAGATCGCGGTTGATTCAAAAGGCTATATCTATGTTTTGAGCGACGGTTCTTATTACGGCGCGATACTTTATTCGGCAAAAGGGGATTTTCTCGGCTTTTACGGCGCCAACTCGGTTGAAGGCTCTATTATGAGAGTGATTCAGACTTTATGGGAAAAATTAACCTCCACTAATGAAAAACGCGCCGGTCAGGCAAGCAATTTACCATACCAGTTTACGGATCTTTTTGTGGATAAAGACGATTTTGTATATACAGCCACGGGAAAAATACCGGGAAATAATCAAAAAGCGCAGATAAAACGATTAAGCCCGGGCGGGAAAAATATACTTGATTCTTCCGATATTGTATTCGGAGATAAAGAAGTGGCGACTGTAAACGGCGAGGAACGCATCCAAAATGTGGCGGGTGTTTCGGTAGACAGTAACGGATATATTTATTGCTATGACGCTGCAAGCGGTAAGGTATTTGTTTACGACAGTGAATGCTATATGCTTACTGCGTTCGCAGGAGCGGGAAGCGGCGACCAAAACGGCACATTTAAGCAGATAACAGCTATTGATATACTGGAGGACGGTAAAAAAATTATAGTCGCAGACAGTCTGAAGCTTACTTTAACTGTATTTGGCGAAACGGAATACGGCGCGAAAATCAAAACAGCACGCAAGCTGACTATCGACGGAGATTATGCCGCTTCTAAGGAGCTTTGGCAGGAAATTAACAGAGAGGACAGGAATTGCCAGCTGGCATATATCGGTCTTGCAAAGGCGGCGCTTTCGGAAAAAAATTATGAAGAGGCAGCTCAATATGCAAAGGCGGGACTTGATAAGGAGCTTTACAGCAAAGCTTTTGATTATAACCGCAAGGAGTTTCTGAAAGAAAATTTTAATCTTATTATGCTGATTATTCTGTCGGTTATTGCGGCGGTCATTGTTCTTGCAATATTAGCAAAAAAGAAAAAGCTTGTGTTTATAAAAAACAATAAGCTGAAGCTTATGCTGTCTGCGCCTGTACATCCGGTTTATGTATTCGGTGAGATAAAGACTAAAAGCATGGGCTCATGGCTTTTTGGAACAGTTACAATAACTTTATATTATGTTACATCTGTTTTAAAGGCGACAATAAGCGGATTTCTGTTCCGTTCAACCAATACTTCCTCCTTCAATTCCCTGCTTGTATTGCTTCAAACTGTAGGATTTGTGCTTCTGTGGACGGTCGCTAATTGGGCGGTGGCCACCTTGACCGGCGGCATAGGCAGGCTCAAGGAAATTTATATTGTTGTAAGCTACAGCATTATTCCTATGGTGATTTCCAACATCATTTATATAGTATGTTCCTATGCGCTTAATGAAGCCGAGGGAGAAATTTTAACGATATTTGTTTTTGCATCTCAACTATATTCGGTGTTTATGCTGATTGTAGGCTCAATCATAATTCATGATATAAGCTTCGGAAAATTTTTATTTATAACCCTGCTTACTTTAATTGGTATTTTAATAATTGTATTCCTTTTTATATTGATCATCGTTTTCTTCCAGCAGGCGGCGGCGTTTGCGGCAACGCTTTGGCGCGAGCTATTCTTCAGATAGGATATAAGGTGAATTTGCAGTGAAAAGAAAAGTATCAGCCTTTTTATTATCCATATTAGTGTGTATTGCGCTGTCAGGCTGCGGAATGGATAAGGGCGTGTATCCGGCAACATTTGACAGCGAGCATAAAACAAAGCCGTCGCAGAGCTTCACGGCTGCTGAAAACAGCGGATGGTCGCTTGAATGGGAGAGCGATTATTACCGTATCCTGCTTAAAAACAAAAAAGACGGTACCGTGTGGTCAACTCTCCCGAGCGGGCTTTTAAATCCTCGCTACGATGAGGACGGATATGAAATTAATAATAATCCGCAGCTTGAAAATCCGCTTATTTTGCAGTATATAAACCCCGAAAATATGCAGATAGAGGTACTTTACGGATATACCGGAAGCTTAAAAAAGGGCGCATATGAGCTTGAAAAATTAAATGACGGATTAAAAATCACATATTACTTCGATAATAAACAGATATCCGTACCGGTCGAGTATAAGCTTTTTGAAAACGGCGTAAATGTTTCGGTAGACCCATCCCAGATTACCGAAGGCGGATTTAAGATATACAGTATTGCTCTGTCGCCGTTTTTCTGCTCTGTGTCAAATACATCGGATGATGGATACTTATTCATTCCTTCAGGAAGCGGTGCGCTTATTAAACCCTCCGAATGGTCGGCAGACGTAAGCTATACCTGCTCATATCCTGTGTACGGCGAGGACGCGCAGCTTTATAACAGCAATTTAAGCGGTATTACAAATTCACAGCCTGTAAGACTGCCGGTTTTCGGAGCAAAGAACAGGGATAAGGCGGTATTGGCGATTATAGAGGACGGTGCCGAATCCGCATCGGTAAACTGCAATGTGGGGAATGTAAAATACGGATACTCTTCTGTTTATGCAAGTTTTGAAATACGGGGCGTATCGGCAAATGGTTCTTATTCGGAAAATACGTCAACAGCGCCGTTTTCGGTCAGCTTTTTTCCTCTCACCGGAGAAAAAGCTGACTATGTAGGTATGGCTGAGACTTATCGTGATTATCTTATAAAGCACTTCGGAATAAAGAAAGCCTCTAAAGAAATCGCCGCAAGTCTCAGCCTTTTAGGGGCCACTTATGTAGACGCTCAGTTTATAGGAATACCGTATAAGTCGCTTTATGCAGCCACAGGATTTAAGGATTCTTTAAATATAATTAAGGAGTTCAGCGAAAGTACCGGCATCGCCCCGGCGGTCAACTTAGTAGGCTACGGTTCCTCCGGAACCGAGACCGGCAAAGCGGCTGGCGGTTTAAAGACGGCAGATATTTTAGGCGACAGAGGGGATATAAACGCTCTTATCGCTTTCTGCAGGGATAAATCAATAGATTTATATATGGACTACGATATAATGTATTATTCAAAATCCGGAGCGGGAATCAGCAAAACCTTTGATTACGCACGTAACACCGTCGGTCAAAAGGCATTGAGATATAAACGTGTTTTAGGAAGCGATAAGGAGGAGAAGACCGCCGAATACTTTATTGCGAGAGAGAAGCTTGTGGATCTGGGTAAAAAAACGGCAGAAGCCGTGAAGGAAATAGGTATAAACGGACTGTCGTTAACAAGCATCGCGTCTGGAGTATATTCCGATTATTCAAAGCAGAAATACTATGTAAGAAGTAATTTTGCGTCTGATTACGGCGAAATTGCAGCCGGCAATAAAAAGGCAGGCAACCGTATGCTTGCAGATAACGCAAACGCATATGCCGCCGTGACCGCCGATATAATAACAGGAGTACCGGTCGGCTCAGATAAAAACGATTTGTTCTGTGCGGATATTCCTTTTTATCAGATAGTATTCAAGGGCTATATACCTATGACCTGCGAGCCTGTAAATCTCGCGATTAATCCTGATGAGCGGGTGCTTGCGGCGGCGGAATCGGGCTTGGGGCTTGGATATATGCTTACAGGACGCTATGATAACGATTTATTTACATCAGAGCAGAAAATTTTTCATTCTACACTTTACAGCGCGATAAAGGAAAATATAAATAAAATCACGGTCAGGTATGAAGAATATTTCAATAAGATTGAAAGCGCCTCAATAAACAGTCATCAGATAGTAAATGAAGATTTACGAAAAACTGTTTTCGACAACGGCGTCACGGTGTATGTAAATTACGGAGATATACCCGTTCAGACGGAAATAGGTACGGTAGAGCCGTGCTCTTATATTTATACGGAGGCGGAGCAATGAAGCAAAAGAAAAATCGCGGAATAGAAGCCTTAAAGGCACGTTATGGCTGGATATGTATTACTCCGTGGATCATAGGGCTTGTGCTGTTTTTTGGATTGCCGATAATACAGTCGGTTTGTTATTCATTTTCAGATGTGGCGCTCACAACCGACGGTTTGCAAACAAGCTTTGTGGGTATTAAAAATTTCAAATATATTTTTGCTCAGAATGCGGATTACCTTGATTATATTGCCGAGGCTGTCATTCAATTTTTTTATTCATTCCCTGTTATCATGATAGTAAGCATTATATTGGCAATTATGCTTAACCAGAAGTTTAAGGGAAGAATATTTTTTCGCGCGCTTTATTTTCTGCCCGTAATCATAGCAAGCGGTGCGGTGTTAAGTGTTGTTTTGACCTCTGTATCGGAAGGCATTTCAAATATCGAAGCTGATGAAAGTGTTGCTATGGCTATGTTTGATGTAGATGATATAGTCAGCAGCTTAGGATTGCCGCAGAAAATGGGAGATTATTTTGTAATTGTTATTGACGGCATTATGAATATGATTTGGAACTGCGGAGTGCAGACCGTTCTGTTTATTTCAGGTATGCAGACGATACCTTCGCTTTTATATGAGGTCTCAAGGGTAGAGGGCGCTACAAAATGGGAAGAATTTTGGCTTATTACTTTGCCCATGCTTTCCCGTGTTATAGTCCTTGTGGCGGTTTTTACAATGGTAGAGCTTATGACAGCGCAAAACAATTCGGTTATGCGTCAGGCATATACATTTATGCAGATGCAGTATTACGGCGAGGGGTCAGCTATGCTTTGGAGTTATTTTATAGTTATAGGAGTTATTATGGCTGCTGTACTCGGTCTTTATAATAGACTGTGTATGAAAAAATGGGAATAAGGAGGCGTCACTGTAATGAGATTAAAGAGAAAGTCCGTAACTCAAAAAAAGCTGATAAGCCGAACCGCCAATTTATCTTATTCTGTTTTCAGATTCGCACTTCTTATAGCCATAGGATATATAGTTATTTACCCGGTAATATATATGATTTCCTCTTCTGTAAAGACTTCTGCTGCCTTTGCGGATCCAAGTATTATTTATATTCCTAAAGAAGCTACTCTTGAGTATTATTCGATAGCCGTAAAAGCGCTCAATTACGGCAACAGTATTCTATCGACTTTAAAATATGAGATTGTCAGTGCTGTAATAGAGATACTTGTCTGCTCGTTCATAGCTTACGGATTAGCGAGATTTCGTTTTAAGGGTAAAAAATTTTTTAATTTCATCCTCGTACTGACAATTCTTATTCCTACACAAATGATAATTATTCCAATGATGACCAATTATTCACAGCTTGATATTTTAGGAATATTCGGATTGTTTGATAAGCTTACCGGCATAGATATTCGTCCTAATATATTAGGCACGGCTTGGACGTTTTATCTGCCTTCACTTTTTGGAGTGGGTCTGCGATCGGGGATACTTATCTATATTTATGTACAATTTTTTAAGGGGCTTCCGAAAGAATTGGAGGAAGCCGCGTGGATTGACGGTGCGGGGCTTTTCAGGACCTTCATCTCAATAGCAGTTCCGTCATCATCTGTGGTATATACAACTGTAACGCTTTTTGCGCTCATCTGGCACTGGAACGATTACTATCTTTCAATTATGTATTTGTCAAGTGATTTTCCGATGGCGGTCAAAATATATGATATCGATACACTCTTAAACGCTTATAATATCTGGCAGGGAAGCAATGCCGCGATTTCGGCGAAATGTGCTTGCTGCTTTATATTTATACTGCCTATGCTTATACTTTATTTATTGCTGCAAAGAAAATTTGTTCAGAGTATCGACAGAGTGGGGATTACCGGGTGATCTGTGTTTGTTCGGATAAATACAAGCAGCGTTAATTCAGAAAAGGATTATTTTAAAAATATGTATTGTTTTGAAAAGAAAGATAACATCAGATTAAAAGAAAACTATTTGAATATGGGTCAGACAAATCCGTCGGGAGAAAATATTTATCTTAATAATCTATACCTTACAAAAGACGGAAAGCCCTTTAATCCGGTTATGGGAGAGGTACATATTTCACGGTTGCCGTCAGAGGAATGGAAGGACCGTATTTTAAAAATGAAAGCGGCGGGAGTGAACATAGTATCTTCTTATCTGTTCTGGATCAACCATGAATTTGAAGAGGGGAAACTTGATTTTACAGGTGAAAATAACATATCTGAATTTATCCGCATCTGCAGGGAAAACGATATGTATTTTTGCTTGAGAATAGGCCCCTGGGTCAATGCTGAATATCGCAACGGAGGATTTCCCGACTGGATTTATACCAGCGGAATAAAGCTGAGAGACAACAATGAAGCTTACCTGTATTATGTGCGCCGCTGGTATAAGGCAATATATGACAATGTTAAGGATTATTTGTATAAAAATAACGGCAATATTATTATGATTCAGCTTGATAACGAATTGACAAATAAACCTGAGCATATTGCAAAATTAAAGGAAATTGCTGAAGAAATAGGTCTGACGGCACCTATATATACTGCGACCGGTTGGAATTTGGTAGGCGGCGCATTGCTGCCTGAACGCGAAGTGCTTCCGGTCTTTGGAGGCTATGCCGCAAAACCGTGGACGTTAAGCATTGATAAAATTCCGATTTCCGCACATTATAATTTTTCTCATATCAGAAATTCTGCTGAAATAGGAAATGATTTAATAAAACCGGGAAACTTCAAGGTGCATATTAATCCGGAAAATTATCCTTATGCTTTTTGCGAATTGGGAACCGGTATTTGCGTAAATAAGCACCGACGTCCTTATGTTTCTTCGCTTGACGATTATTCTATGGCTTTAACAAAACTTGGATCTGGATGTAATCTGCTTGGGTATTATATGTTTTGCGGCGGTATAAATAAAATGATTAATCGTACACCGTTGTGCAGAAGTAACTGGACCGATCAAGACGCATTGGTGTATCCGATTTTCAATAATTATTTTCAGGCTCCTATAAGCGAACACGGTGATTACAAGAATAGTTACCGAACCATTAAACTGATTAATCTGTTTGTTAATGATTTCGGCTCCGAGCTTGCTCAAATGCAGCCGTATTTGCAGGAAAATCTGCCGGAGGATTCCGATGAAAGCGCACTTAGGTACGCTATGCGTGCAAAAGATAAATCGGGCTATATATTTGTCAATCATCATTGTCATTTGCTTGATTTGAAGCCGGTTTACGGTGTACGCTTTAAAGTGAGCGATGAATTGCCCGCTATACCGGATAATCCTATTAACGTTACAGAGGACGACGCCTTTTTCTTCCCGTTTGGTATTCAATATGATACTCTTAATATTGATTATATAACAGCTCAGCCAATTTGCAAAACAGGAAAAACTTATTTTTTTAAAAAAATAAAGGGCGTTGATCCGGTTTATAAGTTTAAAAATGAGGAGCCTTTCACAGCTCCTGTGGGCAAAGATAAGGGCTTCAAAAAAATCGGGATATGCTTTATCACGCTTTCAGACGCTGAGGCGGAGCATCTTTATAAATTCGGGGAAACGGTATACATTGGAAACAACTGTGATCTTATCTGTGACAGCGGTAAAATTAAAGCGGCGGGATTTGGTCCGGGAGAGTATTTTCGTTATAACGAAGACGGTTATGTTATTGAATATACGGGTAATGATATTATTCTTGCCGAAATAACTGCAAGCGAGGTCAGTGATCCGGATATTGATAAAACCTATCAATATGAACTCTTTGAAAACTTTAATTTTGACGACGGAAAAAAACCGGTGCATTGTTCAGTTGAGCGGAAAATCAAGTATTATGAACTTTCTGTTACAAATTGCAACGGTTATGTGCATATCAGTTACAGCGGAGATTCAGCACAGCTTTATTATGACGGAGAAATGTGTGATGACAATTTTTATAATGGAACTGAGTGGGTCGTTCCCGCAAAGCATTTCTATGGCAAGAAAGTCATTCTTGCAATCGCCGAATATACGGCTGATATTTATGTTGATATAAAACCGGCTTCAAGCTTAAGTCTTGATAAAATTTATGTTACAGTCTGAAAAATCAGGTGTAAAAGAACAATTATTTTCATTGTAAAAAACATTTTAAGGCGGAAATATATTATGCAGGCAGAAATTTTCAGAACATGCGCTGGGACTCAGGAAAAGCTCACAAGGCTTAAACCCCAGGAATTTATTAAAGAGCCATTCTCATTTGATACATTGGAACAGAAACGCAACGATACTGAACAAAGGCTTATAAACCTTCATCCGGAGATTAAATTTGAAAGATTTGAGGGCTTCGGGGCTGCTCTTACCGAGGCTGCGGCATCGAGCTGGATGAAGCTTAGCGACAGCAACAGGGAAAAGCTGGTACGTGCGTATTTTTCATCTGAGGAGGGAATAGGCTATACCTTCGGAAGAATATCAATACATAGCTGCGATTTTTCAATATCTCCGTACTCATATGTTGAGGACGGAGATATGACCCTTGAGACTTTTGATATTTCACACGAGGAGGATGCGGTTATACCGCTGATAAAGGCGGCTTACAGGTATGAGAAGGATTTAAAGCTTTTGGCAAGTCCCTGGAGTCCGCCGCCGTACATGAAAAACAATGGCGAATGGCAGGGAGGATATTTAAAGCCTGAATTTTATCAGCTTTGGGCGGATTATATACACAGGTATATTACCGAGATGAAAAAGCGCGGTGTAGAGATATGGGGAATCACAGTTCAAAACGAAACAAGGCATCATCAGCTTTGGGAATCCTGCGTCTATACTCCTGAACAGGAGGCGGAGTTTGTTAAAAACACACTCGGTCCGACCCTCAATGATACAGATACAAAAATTTTCGTATATGACCACTGCAAGGAACGCATATTTGAACGCTGCTTAAAGTATTACAGCGATCCAAAGCTCAAAAAATATATATCGGGAATTGCCTGTCACTGGTATTCGGGAGACCACTTCGGTGAAATAGAGCTTTGCAAAAAAGCATTTCCGGATAAGTTTGTGATAATGAGCGAGGGCTGCACATATTCTATGGAAAAGGGAATGCATAAATCCGACGCTTGGCAGCAGTCTTATAAATACGCGCATGATATTATCGGGGATTTAAACGCAGGACTTACGGCGTTTATCGACTGGAATATAACCCTAAATGAGAAAAACGGGCCGTACCATTGGAGAGAGGGCAGGTCGTACTGCGATGCGGGTATATTCTGCGATACCGAAAATAACAAGTTGGTTTATACTCCGAATTATTATGTTATTGGTCAGTTTAGTAAGTTTATACGACCTGGTGCTGTAAGAATAGGTTTGAGTTCTTATACGTCTATGCTTGAAACGACCGCTTTTATGAATACTGACGGGAGCATTGCCGCGGTTATATATAATACGGGAAATTGCGAAATAAAATATATTCTGCGTATTCACGGAATGCTGCTTGAAAGAACAGCTTTGCCATATTCTGTTGAGACAGTAATATTTAAAAATCAGCTATAGTCAGGAGAAAAAGAATGAGAAAGCAAATAGATTTGAATGAGAATTGGCTGTTTCATAAAGGCGATATTAAAGTACCGCGTCCCACAGATAAAGGACCTACATATACTCAAAGCAAAACCGTGCGCAAGCTGATAGGACCGGCGGCATACCGTTATTACGACAAACCGGATTCCTATGATTTGGACGGCGGTGTACGTAGTGAGGGCTGGAAGTACGTAAATATTCCGCACGACTATGTTATTGAGCAGAATATGTGCGAATCGGAAAATAACGCGCACGGATTTTTAAAATACGATAACGCGTGGTACAGAAAGCATTTTTCATTAGATGAGAAAGTTCGCGGAAAACGTATCGTATTGATGTTTGAGGGTATTACGGGACATTCAACAATATATCTCAACGGCTGTCTTATGAAACATAACTTTTCTTCCTACAATAGCTTTTCAGTAGATATAAGCGCAAACGTATATTTTGACCGAGAGAATATTATAGCAGTTTATGTCAACACAGAGGAATTTGAGGGCTGGTGGTATCAGGGAGGTGGAATTTACCGTGATGTAACCTTGCTTATAACCGACCCTGTCGCGATAGATATTTACGGAGTATATGCTCCGGTGAAAAAAATCGAAGAAAAACGGTGGAGTGTTGATTTTGAAACAACAGTGCTTAACGACACATACGAGGACTGTACGGTATCGGTCGTAAGCATTATTTATGATAACTGTGGAAATGAAGCTGCCTCGGCAAAGGCGGAGGGAAAAGTGCCGCTGCGCGAAAAGACAGTCTTAAAGTATTCGGCAAATGTTTTTGATCCTCTTTTATGGAATACTGATTCTCCTAATTTATATACCGTTAAAACCGTGTTGACTTCAAAAAACGGTATGGCAGATGAAAGCAAAACAAGGATAGGTTTCCGTGAGATTGAATTAATAGCCCAAAAGGGATTGTTTGTAAACGGTATAAAAACTTTTATTAAAGGTGTGTGTTGTCATCAGGATTTCGGTCTTACGGGTCTTGCTGTTCCTGACAATATTGCAAGATATAAAATAGAGCTTATGAAAGAAATGGGTGCTAACGGTTTCAGGACAACTCATTATCAAAATTCTGCCGCCACAATGGACGCCCTTGATGAGCTGGGATTTCTTGTTATGGATGAAACGCGATGGTTTGAGACAACAGATGAAGCAATGGAGCAGCTTGAAACTCTTGTAAAACGGGACAGAAACAGACCGTCTGTTATTTTTTGGTCAACAGGAAACGAGGAGCCTTTGCAGGCGTGCGAAAACGGCAGACTTATACATAAGGCAATGGCAGCAAGAATAAAAAAACTTGATAATACAAGATTTATAACCGCTGCGGAGTGTCATTCTCCCGACAACTCTACAATTTATGATGACTGCGATCTTGTGGGTGTAAATTATAATCTTGAACTGTACGATAAGATACATCAGCAGTATCCTAATAAGATGTTGTTCGCTTCTGAATGTTGCGCTACCGGCACAATCAGGGACTGGAATCTGCCGGGAGACCTTAACGGCAAAATAATCGATAAGGATCACGACACAAGTAACTGGTTCAAAGGTCGTGAGAAGACAATGAAATTTTTTAACGAGCGACCGTATATCATAGGAGCTTATCAGTGGGCGGCAGTAGAGCACCGAGGAGAGGCTGAATGGCCTGTCGTATGTTCAAAATCCGGAGCGATCGATCTGTTTTTGCAGAAAAAGGGAGCCTTTTATCAAAATCAGTCACATTGGACGGATAAACCGATGGCGCATATTGTTCCACACTGGAACTTTAAGGGGCTGGAGGGAGAGCCCATTGTCGTAACGGTATATACAAACTGCAATGAGCTTGAGCTTTTCTTAAACGGTGAAAGTCTCGGAAGAAAGAGTGTTGAAAAATACGGTCACGGCGAATGGAATGTGGATTATACGCCGGGAACGCTTTTGGTAAGCGGCTATCTGGATGGTAAGCTTGTGGCAGGTGATGAAAGAAAGACATCAAAGCACGCAGACAGACTCGTGTTGCATGCTGATAATACATTCACCGCAAACGGAACGGATATTGCGCTTTTTACCTGCGAATGTGTCGATGAGGACGGATTGCCAGTACCTAACGCGGCTGAATATGTAAAATTTTCAGTTACCGCACCTGCACGTCTTGTTGGAACGGGCTCAGCTAATGATGATCACAATAAAGTCACACTTGCCGAGCGCCGCATGTATGCGGGTAAAATTACCGTTGCGGTACGTCCTGCAAAGGGGCAGAAAATGCTTGAGCTGTATGCTGAAAGCGACCGCTGCGGAATAACTAAAATAACCGTTGAATTGGAATAAAAACAAGTGAGATTTGCATTTGCGTATAGAATTTCAGGTTATACAGATCGAGCTTATAGCCGAACCTAATAAATACAGCTCGACACATATAGTGAAAACGGAGGAATAATTCTCCTTCCGTATATTACAATATTGCTTTATATTATGAATTTAACATAATCGGCAGACGCGCACTTTGATGCAATATTGCTCTGTGTTTGCAAAAAAGATCCAAGGATTTTAAGTGTAAAAAAACGCTCAAAGCTGCATCAATAAAGGCTTTGAGCGTTGGCGCGGGCAGCAGGAATTGAACATGTATGAGGGAACCCTCACTAGAACCTGATGGTAATGTTACCTTGGTGAATAACAACTTATAAAAATACGTTTATCATAGGGCTTATATTAATGCTGAGACCGGAGCGGTATTCACCGCTCCGGTCTCAGATAAAAATATTTTAATTACTATCGCGGTTCATTGTTCAGTGTTTCTTTCTGATAAGAAACTTATGCATTGGAATAACCGCCACAGCGCCTGTCATTAATAATACCGTAAACAAGATAATATAATCTTCATTTCCGGTTTGCGGTATATCCGAATTTCCCGAACCGGCGTCAGAATTATTCTGACCGCTGACGTTTCCGTTTGAACTGTTTCCGTCATTTTTACCGCTATTAACGTCTGAGTAATTATTGTCATTATTATTATCAATGTCATCGCTGCCACTGCTGCCGTCTGAGCCGTTATTATCGCTGCCGCCGTCATCTGTGATAAGCTTGAGAGCGTCTTTTGCCGCATTCAAAGCTGCCGCGGCACTATCGACCTCTGCCTGAGTGGAATTTGGATTGTTAAGGACGGCCTTTGCCGCTTCCAATGCTGCAATAAACTCTGCCTTACCGGCTTCTTCATAATCCGAAAGCTCAATCGCTTCGGCATTTTCTATCGCAGCCTTCAAAGCCGGGGTATCAAGCTCTGATACAAAGAACTGCATGGTTTTGCTGACGGTGGAGTGACCCGCCTCGTCGGTAAGAACCGCATACCATTCATATCCTGTATTCATCTCAAGACCTTCAAAATCTACGCTTACGCTCTGGCTGCCGACAATGTTCTGTGCCTCACCTAATGGTTTGGCATCTCCGCAGGATATGGTGAGCGAATCGGTTCTGACAGAGCGTTCGGTATTACCGCCGAAATCAACCGGAATCACAAATTCTTCCATGTTTTTCTTATACATTCCGGGGGTTTCCGTCTGAGGCAGACGGCTAAAGCCGAATTCCGTGCTGTCGTGTATGGGGGAATAGGTGTTGAAATAAACAAGGTCATTTTCAAGGTCGATATGCATATTTCGCACGTAACCGCCGCCGCCGTACGGAGCGCGCTGGTAGTCAGTGTCAAGGCTCCATACTATATGCTCGTGGGCAGTGCCTTCGCCTTCAACATCATACCTTATATTAGAACCGTGGTCATGACCGTTAAGCACCATTTTAACATTTACATACGGTTCAACAAGCTTTGCTTCAAATTCAAGTGACTGGTCGCCCTGCAGGTTACCGTAACGGTCAACATACATGTGGGTAACGATAATCACCGAATAGTCGGGATGCTCTTCAATAGCATTCTGCGCCCACTCGTATTCTTCTTCGGTCGCCCAGTATCCTACGGTGAGTATCATAATTTTAGCGCCCTTTTCTTCCATAAGATAATAAGCGCAGTCATTATCCATAGAATCACCCCAGTATTTTCCCGCAGAATTCTTAAGGCGTTCAGCAGAGAAATACTTCTTGTAAAGGATAAGGTTGCTGGGCTCTTCGCGGTCATAGTCGTGGTTGCCCCAGCCTATGGCGTAAGGAATGTTGTTATCGTCGAGGATTTTGTAAGCGGCGTCCATATTCTGCCACTGGTATTCCTGATTGAGGTAAGGACGATTTGCCACATCACCTACAGAGAGAACCATTTTTGACTTTATGGAATCGAAGGTATCGGCTATCCACTGGAACTGTGTGAGCGCACGGTCGGGATATGACTGTGCATAAAGCTGAGTATCGGGGACTATCTGGAAGCTGAAGTCATATTCTCCCGTTGAAGGACGGAAATCGGTACGTTTTGCAACATCGTTTCTCATTCCGCGCCAGATAAGCAGATACATCTTGTTACCGTCAAGGATATTCTCGTTTTTAACGGTTATATCCATGGTGCCTGCGCCGGTTTCTTCATTGTAAGCATGGGCAAGCTCTGACCAGCCGTCCGCCGCATAGTCGAACACATAAGCGGTGACTTCTCTTTCGGTGCTTCCGTTCCATACAATATGGAATTTATCGTTGGAAGCCTGCGTGTCCGTAAGGGTAATTTCATAAATTTGATAAGGTGTTGCATTTTCATCCGAAGTTTCGGTGAAAAGCTTATCCGATTTTGTTCCGTCTCCCGGACGGATGGCGTCAGCCAGTTTTTCCTGAGTGCTGCCGACATAAAGCACAGTATTTTCTTCATTAAGAGTAACAAGCTCGTTCTGGTAAAACTGAGCGGTAAGCTTTTCAAGGTCATCGGTCTTTACTGTCAGGGTAAGAGTGTTGCTTTGGGTATGAAGCTCTCCGCTTGAAGACAAATCGGAAAGCTCAGGCTGTGCGGGCGCTTGTTCATCGGTAAGAATAAGGGTTATCGCAGCTTCTGCGGTTTCGGTCTTTTCGTCTCTGAAAACGGCGGTCAGTACAAGCTCCTGTTCATTAATCCCATTTACTGGAAGCTCAAACTCAAACTCTCCGAAATCAAAATTACCGCAGGAAATAGTCTCTCCGTTTATTTCGGCAGTGATCTCGGCAGGTTTGTTTATAACGCCGGAAACCGTGGTCTTGCCGTTTTCAAGATGAGCGCCGGTGTAAGGCTGAGCTATAGAAATCGTAAGCTCTTCGTTGTCTTTTTCTACAATCTTACCGTATTGAACAGCGTCTCCGAAATAGTTATTGTAACGGAAGTTTTCCCATTCAGCACTTACCTGATTGCCGGTAAGCTGTATTTCATCTATAATACCGCAAAAGGCTCCGGCTACTGTGTCAATATCAGAATACGCGCCTATTACTGTGGAGGTATCGGCATCTAAAAGGGTACTGTGGCTTTCAACAAAGCTGTCGTAAACACACACACCGTCAATATAAAGAGTGACCGTTATGCCGTCATAGCTCATAGTCAGCAAATGCTTGTTGTTGTCTATCGGAACGCTCTGGTCATTTGATTCACAGCTTGTAATAGCAGCGTTCTCCCACCAAATTCCTTTATAGCGGCTTACCGCCGTTTTACTGTCCGGATCAATTCCAAGGAAGAAGGTGTCATTGCTTGAAGCATTAGCATCAAACGCATCCCTTGCTATCAGTGCGGCGGTTCCTTCGGTCATTTTAGCAAGATTTTCCTCTGTTGCGGTAAATACCGCGCTTATGCTTAAAGCTTTGTATCCGCCGCCTACATTACCGTAGTCTACCTTATTGTTTTCAAAATAAGCGCCTACGGTTCCGTCCTCGGCAGTAACTGAAGTGATATCTCCGGTAACGGTGCCTGTATGCTGACCGGTAGAATCAGTGCGCATTTCGGCGTCCTTTGAAGCAGTGCTGAAATGGTCTACAAGCTGATAATCATCATTCCATACATCGGTGGGGGCGTTATCGGCTTCTTCTCCTCCGTAATACGCCCATATATTTACCGCACCGTTTGCGGGTATTTTCGGTATTCTTACCCAGACCGTGCTTACATTGTCCGGGTCCCAGTTTTCAATCTCATATGAAAGCGGCAAACCGTTCATAGAATAGAATTTCAGGGTGTTTCGCTCTGTTCCCGAGGGAATGTTCTGAAGCTTGAGGAGTACCGGAGCGTCAGTAAACTCCTTTGCGGTATCATTTCTTACTGCTATGCTCTGGCGCGTTTCGGCAGTCGGGTCGTTCCACTGTATCAGAGTGTCGCCCATCTGACCCATCGCGTAAAGCTTTTCAATTAACCCAAAGAGCTTATCCTTGTTGCTTACAGCCTTGCGCTGGCTATCGTTCAGCTTAAGGAAAGCGCTATACGCCTCTTCTACCAGGTCGGTATCGGCGGCTGTAACCTCATCTGCCGAAGGAAGACCGTTTATTATTTCTATAACGGGAGTAACCTCGCGGTCAATACCGAAGCCATCCATTTCAACGGCGGGGGCGCCGGTTATCATCTGATATATATTGACCTCAAGACGGGTATCCGTAACCGTTATTCCCGCAAAATGCTGAGCGTTTGCATTTTGCTCGGAGCGGTCAAAGAGTTCCAGATATTTATCCATATCGAGACCTTCAACGTCTGTGCTCTGCTCATAATGCTTCGCACCGGCAGTGTTCATAACCAAATAAATGGTTCCGTCAGGATTCATTGCGTATTCTATTCTGTTGCCGTTTTTGATCTCGGTGAAGGTTTCGGTTTCGGCAGCTGCGCCGTATGCCTCGCCGTCTTCATCATACTTTAACACCTTTGTGCGGGCGAGGATATGGTCGTGACCCTGAAGCACAAGGTCAATATCAAGCTCATCTATAACCGGGATAAGTATCTTTCTGAGTCCTTTGACATCCTCGTCCATTATATGCGTAGCGGTGGTGTATACGCCCTTATGGAGATTAAGTATTACCCAGGATGCCCCTCGCTGACGCGCTGCTTTGACATCCTGTCTTAACCATTCAAGCTGAGCGTCCGATATAGCCTGAGCGGCGTTTTCGTTGGTATTGAGTGTCACAAAGTGAGTGTTGCCGTAATCAAATGAATAATATACACCGGTGGAATAATCCTGATCATTCGGGGTCTCAAGATTGAAGTGGTCGTAAAAAACATTCTGCTCATATTCGTGATTGCCTGCCGCGGGAACTATAGTGGTATTCATCATGCTTTCCTTTGAAAAGTTGAGCATATCCTTCCACATCTGCTCATCGGCGCCTGTCTGAACAAAGTCGCCGCTGTGTACTATAAACTCTGCATTATCTACCGTGCGGAGCGCTTCTGCTATGGTATTTGCCGAAAGCTGAGCTTCCGCGGAGGATTTAGCCTGAGTATCTGTGAGGTTTATAAATGTGAAACCGCCGTTTTTCGGAGCGGTCTTAAAGCTGCCTACAAGACTGTATTTTCCGGAGTCCTTATCACCGACCTGATAATAATATTCCGTGTCTGCCTCTAATCCGGAAGCGACAGCCTTATATCTCCAGCCGTTTTCAGTCTCGGTTGCCGTGGGGATAAATTCCAAAGCGGAATCAAAGCCTGTAGTCTTGCTTATCCTTACTGCGGGCTGCTCACATTTGCCTTCTGTATACCAGGTGAAGCCCTTTTGAGTTGAGGTGTCGCCGTAAAATGTTACCGAAACCCGGTCGGGAGTATGACCGACATCAATGTATTTGAGAGCCGGATGACCGAGACTCGGCTCCCATTTCCATACATTTTCAAAATCCCAGCCGAGGGTATCTTCATAAAAGGACTGCGCGGATATTTCGTCCTCTGAAACGCTCTTGCCGAACTTGCTGTTCGGGTCGTCGCTTCCGGCGGCAACAACGCCGTTTATTGTATAATCCTCAATAACATAGTTGTTCTTAAACACATTTGAATTAAACTTATTATAGGTTCCGATAAGTCTGCCGTTAAACGTTTCATCACGGTTGCTGGTTAAAGTAGACTCTCCGTCCGCAACTATCGTATTGTAAATTTTCACCGTATTAGGATATGCCGCTACCGGACCGCTGTATTTATTTGTGGTAAGTACGGTCTCGATATAGCAGCTGTCAATGACTGTGTTGCTGCCCTTTGAATAACCAAATATCGCAGCAGGCTGAAGTCCGGCGTTTACGGTTCCGGTAAAGTAGCAGTTAGTGACGATGCTGCCGTTGTTCTCGGCGGCAAAGCCTGCTGCCTTGTCAGCGCCGGAAGCCTGAATATTTGCGTTTATAACGGCGCAGTTTTCAAAGATTGCGTTTGTACTTTTTGCTGTCAAAACGCCTACCAGCGGACCACTGTTCTTAGTACCGCCGGTTACTATGATATTTGGGGTATCAACTGCCAGATTTTTTATTGTACCCGTATTTTCAAGTATCATAGCGAATTTATATGAAGTGCTGTCTATGCTTCCCTGCATGCTAAGACCTAATATCGTGTGACCCTGTCCGTCAAGCGTGCCTGAAAAGCTATTGATTATAGTCGGCTGCTCGGTCAGATACAGGTCGTTTGTCAAGGTGAAAACCTTATCGCCGCCAATATATTCCGCGTTGCCTTCGTTCAAAAGTTCAGCAAATAAATTATAATCTGCTTCAGATCCAATCTGATAAGGCGACTGAGCTGTGCCCTCGCCGTTAAGTTCCCCCTCTGCACCGGACGCATAAACAAAGGTGAGCGAGGTAAGACTTCCGAGCATCATCGCCAAAGTTGTAAAAAGCGCTAAAGCACGTTTGAATTTTTTCTTTATAATTGACATAATTTTTCCCTCTCGCATTTCTGAAAATATATCTTACTAATCTCTTCTTATTTTGCCGCGCACTACCTTCTTTCGCTTAATCTCAGCTTAAATCATCGTCTTTTACAATAATTTCAAACCATATATATTTTATCGCAGCGCCATTTTTCTTCAATCGAGGTTTGGTAAATTGTGTGTAAAATATGGGTAAAAGATCATCCTGGAATCAACTCTGATTTTTACATAAGCGGAAATTTGAATATCGTTATATGCGGCGTATTTCTTTAATTCCCGCGGCCGATCCCCGAAAGGCTCCTGCCGCTGATTATTTGAAGAATATCGGGCGTAGATAACCATTCTCAAGTTATATCTCCGGCAACATTATCAAAAAAGCTTTTCATTATTTTTGTCCGAAACTCACCTTGCATATATTGTTATAACACAGATATTTGATGTTTTTAATTCATTATATAAATATACGTTTGTAACCTGAAAACGAAAATTTTTCGCATAAAAAAGCCTCGAACACAAAATTGCGTATCGAGGCTATCAACATGTCTTCGGGGACTAAAAAAGATGCCACGCACTTTTTTGTCTTGGGACTTGAACCCACACAGTTTTTACACTGAAAATATTTTATCATATAATCAAGCCAAACACAACTCATAATATAAGTCATTTTCATTTCCATTTTGTTTTACAGATCTGCTGTTATCTCAGTACCGTCTTTGAAGAGGATAGCGGTTTGCCACAATGCAAACTCTGCTGTTAGAAGATAAAGGGCGGACATGAGGGCATAATCCTTTTTGTTTTTTTTTCTGATTGTGTCTGTAAAGCTGATACTGTGTTTTGAATTTCTAAAATTCATAGGGATCGTCTCACTTTCGTTTATATATTTTTGGAACCGCTTTTGAAACAGCGGATTATTTATCCGCGACACAGTTCTTGCAAGTATTTCTTTTTGAGAATCGCCAATGCAACTCTTTTCGGCAAATTCATGTTTGCAGAGAATTACTACGCCGTGTCCTCTTGGAGTAAAATTCGGAACCATTTTCATAGCCTTTTCAATTTCCCGTAGGGAAGGTGTTTCCGTAAAATACATGACTTTTTCCTTTCAATAAAAAAAGCCTTCGGTTTTTGTTGTGATAATCAAAAACCGAAGGCTCTAAATGATGTGTTAATATTTAATTACCGTATGAAAACAGAGAGGAGAATAGGGATTTTGGGCAAAAGAAAAAGGCGTATGGATTTTAACTTTCCATACGCCTTTCGGTGTGATTTCTGCTATTTGTGGGTTCAAGTCCTGTCAGTATAGGATTTTTGCCGTTTGGCATCTATAGACTCCATGCTGAAAAACTTGCCCTAAAAATGCTGAAAAGCCTTGATAAATCAAGGCTTTTCGCTTGGGCATCTTTTTTAGTGCCCTCTTATGGTGCGGGCAGCAGGACTTGGACCTGCACTTCTAAATATAATCCTTTACCTATATTTTTTTGCACAAGAAAAGGCAGTACAAAATGCTTGACTGCGTATCCCTAAAAGGTTACCGCTTTCGGTGCGGAGCAGAAAACACAGAATATTTACTATTTGGACAGCGGCGGCTGAGAGTCTGCCTGCGGTTGGCAGATCATTCAGTGGACTTTCAGTCCGGTCGGTACCAGCGGATTGTAGCCGCAGAGCAAACTGCCGGCTTTATCTGTTCTTTTTTTGACAGGTTTCTGTTTTTCTCTTGATATATTGCTCTCATGCCGGGGCGTATGTTTCATAGCATTAAAAAATATATAAAAATTATCTATTAGTAACAATTATATATAAAAAACAATTACAATAAGCCTATTTGTCAGACTAAAACGATACGAAATAAACAAATTTTTTTCAGAATAATAAAAAATAAGATTTTTATATTGAAGATTTCTTGCTTTTATGAATACTGTTGCTATGTTATAATTATATCGCCAAAGTAAATTTAAAATAGGTAATTATCATTGTGAAAATCGTATTTAATAATTCTTCAAGGAGGATTTTTCGGATATGAAAAAAAGGAACAGAATATTGAGCTTTGCTTTAACCTTAATGTTATGTCTTGCCGTCTGCGGATGCGGCGATGGTGACTCGCTTACCATCACAAGGCAGGAGGGAGGCGAGGAGGAAGACAACAGCTCCTCGTATTCCGGAATTGAGCAGTACAGCGGAACGACTATTAAATTCGCGACCTGGGTTGACCATAAATCCGGGGAGGGAGCGGTTCCTATGGCGAGCTTTGCGGATAAATACAATATAGAGATTGAGCTTTCTCTCGTTCCTCAGACCGATTATTCCACCAGGCTTTCTGGAATGATTGCATCCGGTCAGTCTCCCGATTTGATTGTTGACAATAACGAGTTTCCGTATTTGCTGCCCTGCGCCGAGCCGCTTAACAATGTGGCGTCAATTGATCTCAGCGATGAGTTCTGGGATAAGACCGTTACGGAAATGAGTACTTTTAACGGAAATACATACTTTGTGAACTCGGTTAATTCGCCATGGACATACCGGTTTATGTGCTTTTACAATATAAAACTGTTTGAGGACAACGGATTCAAAAGTCCCGCCGAGTATTACGCTGAAGACAACTGGAATATAGACACCTTTACCACCTGCGCCAGACAGATTAAAAATCTCGGCTCGGATTATATCGGAGCGTCGGTACGTCAGGAATTTGCGGCGGGAATTTTTGAGTCTGAAACCACACGGCTGGTGGACGGAAGATTTGTAAATAATGTATCTGATCCTAATCTCGCGGAAGCGTATAAATGGATGATGCAGGGCGTTGAATCGGGAGATTTTGTAGCTACCTCCGGTCTTGATAAGTTCAAAAGAAATCTTTGCGGTCTGTTCCTTTACGGCGATTTCGGACTGAGAACTACGGGAGGCTTTGAAACAATGGATCCGGATATTATCGGTTATGTACCGATGCCTAAGCCTACTAAGGACGCCGCCTACTATCCTTCCGTAGCATCCTGGAGAGCTTACGGAATATGCAAGGGTTCAAAAAATGCCGAAGCGACGGGATATTTTATACGTTATTTCCTTGATTTCGCAAATTATGAGCGCTCTTCAATGTTTAAATCCGAACGCGCGGATGAATTTTACGACGAGCTGCGCGAAATAGAAGATCACACCTTTATGCTTACCTATCACGGTGTAAACCGCGATCTTGCAAATACTGTAGATATTATTACTTCAAGCTCGGCCGCTCAGGTTGAAACAAACCTCAGGGCAATAAGCAACAGCGTTGATTTTCAGGTTCAGAGGGCAAATGAAATATTGGATGAGCTTGACGAACAGTCTTAAAGAATAGGAGTATAGTATGAATATCTCGCGTTTTACCGGAAGAAAAATCAGCGGATTACTGGTGGCAGCTTCGCTTATGGCGGGGCTGCTCGCGCCGGCGGTGGGTTTAAACACACAGATCGCGGCGTATACGATAAGTGAAGAAAACGAGAGCATTACATACGGCTTTGAAGAGGCGGACTTTGCCGACGGAATAGCTCAGGACGAAAACAGCCTTTTAATTGACGGAACATCGGATAATCCAATGTTTACCGCAGCCGAAATCGCGGCGGTAGGCGGCAAATGGGCCGCCAGTTCGCCTGTTGCCAATGTTGTGAATCTTTCAAACGGAAAAGATCGCTGCGAAAACAACAATTACAGCAGCGACAGCTTATATCCCGCTCTTGCCGTGGGTCATAATAACGTGCTGAGACTCGGCGTCAACGGCGGCGAGTCCCTTACTGCCGGCGGGGTTATGCTTAATGACGGGGAAACGGTTCTGGAGCTGTCAGCCGGAAAATATATAATAGGCTTTGACTATTACGCTACCGAAGCGGTCAGGCAAAACGGCACAAGTCTTGAAATAATGAATAACGCCTCTGAGCTTGTCAAGGCGGATAAGTCTGATTATATCGGGGAAAAGCGAAATACGCTTCAGAATGTTTTTAACGGCGATAATGCGGTAACAGGCTCCTGGCAGACCGTGGCGTTCACGCTTGAGATTGCCGAGGAATCCCGCAACATAGGCTTTTATGCGGAAAATCTTAAAAAGGATGATAATAAAGCAGCGGAAATATTCCTTGACAATATAACCGTTTCGGCTGTTTCCACTGTCAGCTTTGAGTCTGACTGCGATATAATGCCGATAAGCGGCGAGCCGGGCGCCAAGGCGGAATTGCCTGATGAAAGCGACGTAATTGTTACGGGCAGGAAGTTTGCCGGCTGGTACGCCGACGCGGAATATAAGCTTCCCGTAAATACGGAAAGCTTTACTTTCCCGACAGACAGCCTTTCCGTAAAGCTTTACGCGAAAATGGTTGCAGATCCGCTCACGGCCCCGCTTGCGGAGTTCAATTTTGATTCCGGCGACTATGCGGGTATGGTAACAAACGCAAGCGTTGACGAAACAAGGGTAAGCGGATCAATGTATGCGATTGCCGACACGGCCTCCATCGGCGGAAGCGGCAAAGCTCTTGCGATTAAGCCCGTGAGAAATCTTTATGACGGCAACGGGAGATCCCTCGCGTTTAATAACGGCAGCAGCTGGTTTACACTGGAGCCGGGCAGCTATCAGATTTCATACCGTTATATGGTCAGCGACAGAGACACGGCTGATTTCACCAATTATAACAGATATAAGGATAAAGCGCCGTTTTTGGGCTTTGTAACCGATATTCCGAAAACTGCTAATTCGTGGAGCCAGAGTTTACAGGGTACGGTTGTCGGAGGGGAGCTGTTTGATTTGAGCGACACCTCGGGCGACGACAGCTGGCATGACGGTAGCATAAATATCTCTGTAAGCGCCCCCGAAGCGCTCAGCTTCGGAATCAGAGCCGAGTATTTATATTTCGATATTTACCTTGACGATATAACAATTGTAAAGCAGTCTGTCAAGAATGTTACCGTTGAATTTGAAACAAACGGCGGCTCAGAGATCGCCCCTCTTATCGGCGCGGCAGGCTCGGCTATTACGGTTCAGAATCCGGTAAAGGACGGGTTCAGCTTCGTGGGCTGGTATACCGACCCGGGGCTTACCGTTCCCGCCGAAATGACCTTCCCCTCTGACGATGCGGTTTATTATGCAAAGTGGTCGGATACCTTGACTCTTATTACGTTTGACGGTGATTTCAAAACCGGAACCATTACGGCGGGTATTGTCGGCGGCGGAATGTTCCAAATTGCCGGCGCGCCGGATAACGCGGATAATAAAACCCTGCTTATAGGCGGCGACCGCGCGTTATATAACGGTGAGATCAGAACGGTCAGATTCAATAACGGCACTGATTTTATGACGGTCAGCGCGGGAGACCGTATTGCGGTTACATATAGCTATTATATTACCGACCGTCAGGGAGACACCGATTCCCAAAAAGGCGATTTTGCGGGTTATGACAGATACAGCAAAGGCGATCCGGAAATCTACCTTATGTATAATATTACAGGCAGCACGGCTGCAAATATTAAAGGCGAATATGCGACTGCCGCCGGTCAGGATAAGGTATTGATGGCGGATGTCAAAAACGATGCGCCCAACGTATGGCACACCAAGACTCTGACGGTAGACATAGCGGAAAGCGGAGTTATCGGTCTGTCCGCAAGTCAGGTCTGGGCGGATGTTTATTTTGACAATATGAGCTTATCGGTTGTTCCGGCTGAGAAAATCACCGTAAGCTTTGACTCGCAGGGCGGGACACCCTGCGATCCCGTAAGTGCGGCTCCGGGGTACAGCTTTACATTGCCTACTCCCACGAGAGAGGGCTATACCTTTATGGGCTGGTTCACAGGACCGAACGGCACCGGAACGCGCGCGTCCTCTACCGCGCCGCAGACGGATATAACCTATTACGCCAGTTGGTCAAGCGGGGACAGCACAGTGTTTCTTGATTTTGAAAACGGATTAAAGCCCGGAAGCGCCGTTGCGGTGGGCTCAGGCTTCTTTAAAACCGGAAGCGGCGACGCCGACCACGGCAAGGTGATGATATACGAGCCGACAAACAATCTGGCAAGACCGCGTATGCTTGACGACCGGGCAAAGGTTCTGCCAAACACCGATTATAAGATTACTTTTGAGTATCTCGTCAAATCCCTTCCGGAGTCAGGCGCGTTTGAGTTTGATTTTGCGACTGCTCTCGGAACCGGTACTGCGGTCGGAACAACCGCGTATGAGGTGTATACACGTATAGCGCAGCGAAATCTGCTTGATGAAGTTACGCCCGAGAATACGGATATCGTAGGCAAATGGCGGACGGCGGAAATCATTGTCCGCACACCGTCTGATGTCGGAACTGGATATCTCGCAGTATTCGGCGTAAACGGCTCGGACGCTGTTATTTGGTTTGACAATATGGAAATAACGCGTATCGACAGCGACTGTGATCCCATACTTTACATAGATTACGGCTATAACAGCATGACCGAGATAAGATACGGCACGGCAGGAGAGGCTATAAACCTCGGCACTCCCGTGAGGGAAGGTTTTGTATTTGAAGGCTGGAAAGATGAAAACGGAAATCCGTTTTCGTATACGCATTATCCTGCGAACGGCGTTATTTACGCCATTGCCGACTGGACTAATATAACTCCGCATACTGTCACGTTTGACGATATGCCGGAGAGCCTTACAAAGAACGAAAACGGAAAATTCGTTACCGCCGCGTGCTTTTCGATTGTCGACGGAAAGGGACAAAACGGCACAAAAGCGATGAAATATTCAAACGGTTCGAGTCAAATAAAGTTTTTCGCCCTTAACGACGGCAAATCAAACTTCAGCGTAAAAAAGGGAACCACATACGAGATAAAAATTCACTATTTTGCGGAAAGCGGCAGTTCGGCGCCGAACGTCAGTTTCGCCACCGCCGACCCGAACAATTATTTTAACAACAGAACCGTTCAGTCTGCCGTTATCAGTCTGGATATGACAAAGGGTTCCTGGCAGGAGCTTACGGTGTTTATAACTCCCGACAGGACCGGAGCGCTTTTCATGGGTCTCAGAGGCGGCGCGGGCAGCGTTTTTTACTTTGATAACATCGAATTCCGTGCGATGTCGAAAAGCGATGTTGTGCTTACCTATTCCATTGACGAGATCGGCTTTTCAAAATATGTTGTAGGTCATGCGGGAGATCCTATTGACCCCGCGGATATTCCTTCTGTCAATCCGAAAAATTACAGCTTCGCCGGATGGTTTATTGATGAGGAATACACCACGCCATTCAAAGGCAATGTTTTTCCGGCAGAATCAATGACGGTTTACGGAAAGCTGACGGTGTCGGATACCTTCGTTATTGATTTTACCGACTATCCGTATGAGGGCGATACCACAAACATACGTATATCGGCCTCGGTAATGTCAATATCGCATGGCGGACCTTCGTCTGACGGGGACGGCAGCGCGCTGTTGTTTGACAACACGCTTGATACCGCCACCACAGACGCAAAAAGGCTTATTCTGGGCGCCGGCGCGCAGGGAATGCCGCTTCAGGCGGGAATGGGGTATCTTATTTCCTATGACTATTACATAGTTCCGGACGGTGCGGGAAGCGGTTCCCTTTCTGTGAAATTTGCGTATACCTCTAACGGAAGCATGTGGGTTGATTATAAAGCCGCGCCTCAGGCGTCTGTAGCCGATCTCAGTATGAGAGACGCGGGCAAATGGCATACCGGCTATGCCGTTCTGGAAACCGACAGCAGCATTAAAAACAGTGTTCTTGCCGCGGCGGTTACCGTGCCGCTGAACACCAAGGTTTATATTGATAATATCAGAGTCGTTACTATTGAAGACGGTTATGCCGCGGTATGCTATTCGGCAAAAACCGGAGATGTGCCCGAACCGTCTGTTGTCAAGGTGGGAACCTCCGTTAAGCTTCCGTCTTTGAACGCAGGAAGCGATTATCTGCATCTCGGCTGGCGCGACGCGGAAGGCTTAATCGAGGGAAACACCTATACGGTGCTGAACAACACGATACTTACGGCAGAGCTGACAATAAAGAGGTTCACCGAGGACTTTGAAAAAACAAGCTATATATACGAGTTCGGCAAATGGGGCTGCGAGCCGGATATGGAAATTTACGATTCGGCCTCAGACGGCAACAGTTCCGAAAATGTTCATTCGGGAAGGTATTCATATCACCGTATAGGGGAAGACCCTTCATTCAGGGCATATTCTATCCAGTTTAATGATTATATGTCAAAATATACTCTTTCTTCGGGAAGAATATACACCGTTTCAATGTGGGTTAAAATTGAGAATCCTGTTCATAAGCTCGGCGCAATCGAGCTTATAAGCAGCACGAAGGCGACGGTGCCATGGAGCTATGAGGGAGATCGCAACGCTATTGTGGATATTGCGTCTGTAGCGGACGGCGCATGGCATGAGATAAGCTTTACATTTACTGCGGTGACATCTTATATTTCAATAATTACCCCGGGTAATCTCAGCATTTATATCGATGATATAAATGTTGAATATACGCCGGATAATCAGCTGAGCAGCTCGGTTGAGTATGAGGAGTATATCCCGCGCTTCCTTAATGAGGACGGAACATATTCAACGGGTGATGATAATAGCCTGGCTGCATACAGTGTTGTGAACGGCGACGGACGGTTTGAAAATTGGAATGCCGACAGATTTTTAGGCTCATCTCTGTTTGTTACCGTAATTATCTGTTCGGCAGCCGTGGTTCTGAGCGTTTGCGCGTCAGTGGCAATTATAGCGCTCAACAAAAGAAAGGTGGCAAATAAATGAGACACGGTAAACTAATATGCGGTATTTCGTTTATTCTTTCGCTGATTATTTTCCTTTCATCCTGTAACGGAGGCGGCGCGTCCGCCTCCGCAACGGTGCTTAGAGAAGCGGACATAATGGCGGAGGACGGCACTTTTCTTTACAGCCTGATATATCCGAGTACAATGGATGAGGAAAGCGACGCTTTTGAAGAGGTTAAGAATATATATTCACAGATTCACGCCGCGTTTGTAATAAAGGTAGAACGTAAAAACGACGCTGAAGCGGCTTTGTCGGACGATACTTATGAAATCCTTTGCGGCAATACGAACCGTGAGGCTTCAAAAAAGGCCCTTGAAGAATTAAAGGCAAACCGCGAAAACTATACCAACGATTACATCATCCGCGTAACGGGTAAAAAGATTGTGATTGCCGCAGGGTCTGACAGCGCTCTGGTGCCGGGGCTGCGGTATTTCGTGGAAAATTTCTGCACAAATATCAATGATTTTTCCAAGCTTACGGACGGCTTTTCCTACATTTATTCGCCTGAATACAGCATTAAATCGGCAACAATCGCGGGAGAAAGCCTTAGCAGGTACACTCTTGTGGTTCCGGAAAAGCGCTCGCTTTTATGGTCGGAAAAGGCGGAAGAATTTGCGGAAAACTTTACTGAAAATGCGGGCATTGAACTGAAAACCGTAAAAGATACCGAGGCGGATGAAACAGAAATGGAAATACTTGTGGGAAATACAAACCGCAAGGAAAGCGCCGGAGTTACAGGTAATCAGTATTCGATAAAGCTTGTAGGCAGAAAGCTTGTCGTCAACGGTACTGACGATATTCAGATATGCGCCGCGATTGATTTATTATATGAAATGCAGCGCGACTGCATAAAGAACGGCAAGCCGTTTGAAATTCCTGCCGGATATGCGGTTACGGGAAAAGCAGAAAAAAACGATGAGGATTATTACCTCGCATGGAACGACGAATTTAATGCCAAAGCGCTTGACCGTACAATATGGGTTGATTACAGCCGGAACACAGCGACTGACGATTCCGTAATGGGCGGAAAGGTGTATAAGTCCGACGCCAGGGACTGTTATCTTGAAAACGGAAGTCTGGTAGTACCGGCGTATCGTTTGAGCAGGGAGGATTTTCAGGCCGGACAGGCGACTACCGAAGGTACGGTTGCGGCGATGTACGGTATAATTGAAATATATGCTAAATTTCCGGAATATCCGGTTACAGCCTCATTGTGGGGGAATTTGGCGTCATATATTCTTGACCCCGTGAAGGGAAAGGTCCAGGCGCAGCGCGAGGGCGGTATGGAGCTTGATATAGTCGAAAACTTCGGAAGCGAAAATCAGTTTGCCTGCAATGTGCATTACTGGTTCACAAATGAGGATTTGAATTTCAATCCGGTCAGCGGACACAATTCGCTTGACGGCGGCAGATACGGAACTAAAAAGCGCTTTACATATACTGAAGGCTCGCTTGCGGAGGAATACCATCTTTATTCCGTTCGCTGGACGCCTTATGAGTTATCGTTCGCGTTTGACGGCGATGTTTATTTTAAATACGATCTGATGGAAAATGAAAACACGTCGTTTACCGCTTCTCCGCTGATGTTTCTAATCGGAGCAAGCTATGCGGCGCCGAATTACGGTCCGCAGGCGATTGAGGACAACGCGCCGACAGAAACCGGATTATACGTTGATTATTTTCGTCTTTACCAGAGCGATCAGTATGACAGCGTTCTCTGGGTTACTCCGGTGGGTTCCGAATTTTATTGAAAAATCATTCTGCGCGGTTGATTTGATGTTGGGGTTATATTTATGAAATGTTTTTTATCGATTGATTGCGGACTTACTAAGTCAAAATCAGTCATATTTAATGACAGAGGCGATATGCTTTTTAAAAATGAAGCTGATACGCCCAATGACGGAATGCATATAAATACGGCGGCGCTTTATAATGCTGTGGTAAATCTTATTCTTGACGCGGTTTTAAACGCTGCCGTAAATCCCGGCGAAATTTGCGCGGTTTGTGTTTCGGGGCATGGAAACGGTCTTTATATTATCGGAGAGCACGGGATTCTTCCTTACGCGTATTCTTCAATGTATGTTGAATCACAAAAATATGTTCCCGATACAAAGGATACATTTCCCTTTACCATTCAAACTGCTTGGAGCGGTCAGCCGCTTTCGATTATTTCTCTTTTAAAAAGCGAGGAGCCAACCGTATTTTCAAAAATCAGAAAGGTGCTTTTCTGCAAGGATATTATAAAATATATTCTGACAGGACGCATCTGCACAGATTACACGGACGCCTCGGCGGCCGGTATGCTCAATTATAAAACAGGCAGGTATGATACAGAGCTTTTAAAGCTGTACGGTCTTGAAAATTATTCCGATATTCTTCCGGAGCTTTGCCGCAGCACAGAGATCATAGGCGGCGTCAGCGGGAAAATCGCGAAGCGCACGGGTCTTCTGCCGGAAACTCCGGTTATAGGCGGACTCTTTGACGTTAACAGCTGTATGCTGGGCGCCGGAGTTATAAAGCCGGATAAATACTGTATTATTTCCGGTACATGGGGTATAAACAGCGTTGTGGTTGAAAATCCTACGGAAAGCGATAAAATAACGCAGTGCTGCAATTTCTGTTTTCCCGACAAGTTTATGTGTATAGATTCGGCGCCTACATCCTGCACAAATCTTGAATGGTTTTTAAAGAAGGTAATGAGAGACATTACGTGCGATGAAGCGGATAATATTGTTGAACAGCAGCCGATTAATCAGGTTCTTTTTTATTTTCCGTATATTTACAAGCCGATGGATATGAATATCTCCGGCGGATTCAGAGGCATTACTTTTGAACATGATTACCGGGATTTAATGAGAGCTGTTTTTGAGGGTATCGTTTTCGACCACGCCTACCGAATTGAAAAGCTGAAAAGTATCGGCATTGTTTACGACAGCGCCGTTTTGACGGGCGGCGCCGCCAACAGCAAGGTGCTGTGTCAGATGTTTGCGGACTGTATGGGAATTAATATTTACACCACAACACAGCCTCAGACAGGAACACTCGGAAGCGCCATTGCGGGAGCGGTCGCCGTAGGTATTTATCCGGATATCGATACCGCGGCGGAAAATATGGTGAAAATTAAAAACTGTTATCAGCCTTCGAGCGATCAAAAGCTCAGACAAAAATTTGAAATATTTAAAAAACATTTAAAAGCACAGCAATACGAAGTTTAGAGGGAGATTCTTAAATGGATTATAAAATAAAGGGCAAGACGGCGCTTGTAACAGGTGCGGCGGACGGCTGCGGCAAGGCGATTGCCGAAAAGCTCGGAGCCGAGGGCGCGAAAGTTATTCTGCATGACCTTGATTCCAAGAGGGAACAGCTTAAGGTCAACGCTGAAAAAATCGGAAACGGCGCCGGCTATATTACGGCTGATCTGAGCAGCACGGAACAGATTGAAAGCATGTGGGCAAGGCTTGGAGAAATTGATATTCTTGTTAACAATGCCGGTATATGGCCCACGGCATATGTAACCGAAATGACGCCGGAATCGTTTAAAAAGACTCTAGATATTGATCTTGTGGCTCCGTTTTTGCTTTGCAAGCTTTTTGTCAATCAGTGCCTTTCAAATGCAAAAAAGGGTAAGATAGTAAATATGGTTTCACAGGCGGCGTTTCACGGCTCTACCTCAGGGCATGCGCATTATGCGGCCGCGAAAGCGGGTCTTGTCGCTTTTACGGTTTCACTTGCGCGTGAAGTGGCTCCGAACGGCATCAATGTAAATGCAGTGGCTCCCGGAATGATGCGCACACCAATGAACAAATCGGCGCTCAGCGAACGCGAGGAGCAGTATCTTGAGCGGATTCCGCTGCGCAGAATTGCGGAACCCTCAGAGGTCGCGTCGGTCGTAGCGTTTTTGTGCGGCTGCGAGTCGGATTATATGACCGGAGCCACACTTGACGTGACCGGCGGTATGCTGATGCGTTAATTTTTTGAAAGAGGGTATATAAAATGTTGGTTACAATGAGGGAAATGCTTGCCGACGCGCGTGAAAAAAAATATGCCGTTCCAGCGTTTGATGTAAGCAATTATGAGATGATTAAGGCGGTTATTGACGTTTGCGAGGAAGAGAGATCTCCCGCTCTTTTTATGTGTCTGAAGCCCGACCTGCAAAATAAAGGCATAAAATTTTTAACCGCAATGATAAAGGAAGCCGAAAAGCATTACACGGTTCCGGTGTGCCTGCATCTTGACCATGCTACTGAGCTTGACGATATAAAAGAGGCGATTGACAACGGATTTACATCGGTTATGTACGACGGTTCCGTTCTGCCGTTTGAACAGAACGCCGCGCGCACACTTGAGGTGACAAAAATCGCTCATGCAAAAGGCGTGACGGTCGAGGCGGAATTAGGGCATGTAGGCGACGCAATAGCCGGCACGGGGGAGGATATTCTTACAAAGGACAGCACTGCTAAGGTTGACAATCCGGATGACACCCTTACCGATCCCGAAGAGGTAAGGAGGTTTATCGAGATAACGGACGTCGATGCCCTTGCCGTTGCAATCGGCACTTCTCACGGTGTTTACAGAAGCACGCCGGCGCTTCGCATAGACAGGCTTGAAAAAATAGAAAGCATAAGCAAATCCCCGCTTGTGCTGCATGGGGGTAGCGGGACACCTGACGATCAGGTTAAAGAGGCGATTAGGCACGGAATAACCAAAATCAATATATACTCAGAGGTGCTTTACGGTCTTAACAGCGGACTTCGCGACAAGCTTAACGGCATACAAAACCTTTCGATGTGGCCGGTTTATGTATACGAGGACGCCATAACGCGAATGCGTGAGGTTATACGTAATAAAATCAGAACTTTCGGAAGTGCAGGCAGAGTATGATGAAATTAGTAGGAATAGGGGATCTTTTTATTCCCTGCGAATATATCGAGCGCGGAATGAAACCGCTTGAAAAGTACGGCGTTTCGGTTTCGACTGTTGAATGGAAGTTAAAGGACTTTGAGGAGCTGCAAAATATAAATCTTGCGGTTGAGCAGGGTGGGAGAGAAGATGTGGAAATTCCCGGTTATATTTTGGAAAAGGCAAGCGAGGCAGATATATTGATCACACAGTTTTTTCCGATAGGCAAAAAGCTTATTGATGCCTGCGGAAAGCTTAAGTATATAGGCGTGCTGCGTGCGGGTTATGAGAATATTGATTTTGAATATGCTGCCGAAAAGGGAATAAAGGTTTTTAATACGGTTGGCAGAAACGCTCACGCCGTCAGCGATTTTACGGTCGGAGTAATGATTGCCGAAGCGAGGAATATCGCACGCGGTCATTACGGAATAAAGAACGGCGAGTGGATAAGAACTTATCCAAACAGCGATTCGATTCCTGATTTTACCGGAAAAACCGTAGGAATTATCGGATACGGTGAAATCGGCAGACTGGTTGCGAGAAAGCTGAGCGGATTTGACGTTAATATTCTCGTATATGATCCTTTCTGCCGCGATGAGAATGTCAAAAAAACTGAGCTTGATACGCTTATGCGGGAAAGCGATTTTGTGACGCTGCACGCGCGGCTGACGTCTGAAAACGAGCATATGATAGGCGCCCACGAGCTTTCGCTTATGAAGCCTACCGCTTATCTCATCAATACATCGCGCTCAGGTCTTGTCGATGAAAAAGCGCTTTACGAAACGCTCAGCTCAGGAAGGATTGCGGGAGCCGCACTCGATGTATTCGACGTTGAGCCCCCGCCGATAGATTACCCGCTGGTAACACTGCCGAACGTTACGCTTACTCCGCATATGGCGGGAGGCAGCACCGACGCGTTTCTTAATACTCCAAAGCTCCTTGCGGCGGGATTAGAGGATTATCTTAACGGTAAATTTACGAGATTTTTGCTGAATAAATAAACGGAAAGGTGATTTTTATGTCAAGAACGGTTTTTATAACAGGCGCCTCAAGCGGATACGGCAAAGCCGCCGCGAAGCGCTTTAAGGAAAACGGAGACACGGTGATTATGGCAGCAAGAAATGCCGAAAAGCTGAATTCGGCATGCGCGGAGATAGGCGGAGACCTGAGCATTCCGATGGATGTTACAGATCCGGCTTCATGGGATAAGGCTGTTGAGTTAATCAAAGAAAAATACGGCCGGCTTGATATTCTGGTTAATAACGCAGGCGGCGGCATAGCAATAAAGGACACCGCCGACCAGTCTGTCGCGGATATAGACGCAGCGATTAAGCTGAATCTTAACAGCGTTATTTACGGGTGCCGCGCCTTTGCCGGAATGATGAAGGAAGCGCGCGCCGGAACTGTCGTTAATATTTCTTCGGTCTGTGCGCGTCACTGCTGGCCGGGCTGGTCGGTATATGCGGCGGCAAAGGCAGGCGTACTAAACTTCTCAAAAGGTTTCTATGTGGAGATGCAGCCGTATAACGTACGCGTTACATGCGTTGTGCCGGCTTCCGCAAGCACAGGTTTTCAGTCTGCCTGCGGAATAGGGGAAACTAACGATACATTACAGACTGAAGATGTGGCCGATACAATTTTTTATGTCTGCGGTCTTCCGCAGCGCGCAACGGTTGAGGATGTTACCGTTTGGGGCATAGGGCAGGTTGTTAATCCGCTGTAATTACAGACTTACAGCGGTTGTTATACCGAAAGGATTGAAGCTTTATGAGCAGAATGTTGATTGAAGCGGAAAGCTTTAAAAATCTCGGAGGCTGGGTTGTTGACCAGCGTTCAATGAATGTTATGGGCTCCTCGTACATTATGGCTCACGGTATGGGAACGCCTGTGCCGGACGCGACAACATATGCGGAGTTCCCCGAAACCGCAAAATGGTATGCGTGGGTGCGGACACGCGACTGGACCGCCGTCTGGAAGCGTGGCAGCGCCGCAGGAATATTCCGTTTGAAAAACGACGATGAGTATTTTGAAAATACACTTGGAAATAACGGTGAAAAGTGGGATTGGCAGTTTGCCGGCGCGGCTTATATAACGGCGGGAAAGCATAAGCTTTCGCTTTGCGATCTGACCGGCTTTAACGGCAGATGCGATGCGCTGTTTTTTACCACTGACAAAGATGATGTCCCTGAAAACACCGAGGAATTCCGCAGATTAGCTGCGCATACTCACGTTAAAGAGGATGAAATCAATTATGATCTCGTCGTAGTAGGCGGCGGAATGGCGGGGCTGTGCATGGCGCTCACCGCGGTACGTGAGGGGATTAAGGTCGCGCTTATACAGGACAGACCGGTACTCGGAGGCTGCAACAGCTCGGAAATTAAGGTGGGATTGGGCGGCTGGGCTCATGCAGAGCCGTATCCGAATATCGGCAATGTTGTGGATCAGGTATCTCCGGTTTTCGGGCTTCCCGGCTCTTACCCTGACGACCGTTATGAGGACGCGAGAAAACGCAACGCGTTTTACGCACTGCCCAGACAGTTCAGAGAGAACTATACGCTTTCACTCAATGAGCATGTTGTTTCGGTTGAAATGCAGGACGGTAAAATAGCCGCCGTAACTTCAAAAAATATATACACCGGCGTCCTGAAGCGTTATCACGGAAAGCTTTTTGCCGACTGCACCGGTGACGCTGTGCTTGCGAGGCTTGGCGGAGCCGAGGTTATGTACGGAAGGGAATCGGCAGGCGAATACGGCGAGGAGCTTGCTCCCGAAAAGGCGGATAATATGGTAATGGGTATGACTATTACCTGGTTTTCCGAAGAATCCGAGGATATACAGGATTTCCCGGATATCGACTGGGGTATTGAGTTTGACGAAAAGCGCTGTTACCGTGTGTTTGAGGGAGACTGGGAATGGGAAGTGGGTCAATTCCGCGATATGGCGGATGAAACCGAATATATAAGAGATTACTCGCTTATGACAATTTTCGGAAACTGGTCGTTTCTCAAAAACAGATGCAAGGATAAGGAAAAGTGGGCGCACAGATCGCTCGGGTGGGTCTCGCCGTTCGGAGGCAAGCGCGAAAGCTACCGTGTAAAGGGTGATTTGGTGCTTACCGAAAATGATATTGAGCGGCATATTCCGTATGAAGACGGTACGGCTTCTCTCACTTGGGATATCGACATACATTATCCAGAGCCGCGCAATATGCAGATGTTTCCGGAACCATTCCGTTCCTGCGCGATACACAGGGGTATAGTAAAGCACTATCCCGTGCCGTACCGCTGCCTTTATTCAAAGGATATAACTAATCTTTTTTTGGGCGGAAGAATAGTAAGCACCACGCATGTTGCGTTAGCGTGCGTCCGCGTTATGAGAACCTTGGGCGCATTGGGAGAGGTCGCCGGCTTGGCGGCGGGAATATGTATAAAAGAAGGCTGTATGCCGCGCGATATATATACAGCGCATTTTGACAAGCTTAAAGCACTTATGGAGCGGGGTGTTGTCATAACCCCCCAGCATGCATATTACAGCGGCGACTATGAAACGCTTGCTTTTAAGGAGTGCAATACTTTTAAAACCTATCCGGTGGTTTCGCTCCCGCTTGACGATAAGGAGTGGATGTGGCGAATTAACCATTCCGGAATAAATTTCCGCGGGAAAGATCGCTGGAAAGGAATAGAAGAACGCGATACTCTTACGCAGGAGGAAAAGGAAATAGCCGAAAGATTCCGTAAATCGCCTAAAATATCATAAGGAGAAAAAATAATGATAAAACGTATTTTTGCGGTTGCCGCTGTAACGCTTTCAATAACGCTTTCTTATGTTTGTATGTGCTTTACCGCTTCGGCTGAAGAGGGCGAGGCAACCTGGACGCTTAATAATACTCATTATACAGTTGGCACTCTAAAAGAAGGGCTTGAGGCAATGACCGGTTCCGACAGCGGCATTATGATGCTGAACAGTGATTTTACTGTTTCAGAGACGCTGGATTTTTCAGACGGAACCTGCATAATCGATCTTGACGGTCATACGCTGAAGCTTGAATCCTCGGGTCTTAATATCGGGGAGGAGGCTGCAGTGAGTATAGTCGACGGGAAGGGCACAGGTTCAATAATTATGGAAAATCAGGATGAGGGCGGCTTTGTCTTTAATGTCCTCGGCACTCTTAATTTCCAGTCGGGAAAAATAGTGGCGGAAAGCGATAAGCCTGTTGCCGTTAAATCAACCGGTACACTTGTAATAGGCAGTGATTCCGCTGAAAATGCCGCCGAAATCGGCAGGGTTGAGATTAACGGCGGCGAGCTTCGACTTATCGGCAGTAAGGGAGTTACACACAAAATTTCCGGAATCAAAATAGCGGAACAAAGCAATGTTACCCTTGACTGTGCGGTTACTGTCAATTCGTATGACGCGACTTCAGAAATAAAAGCAGGATATGAGAGCAGTAATGAGCTTTTAATCGTTGATATTTCGGAAAAGGCGGCCGTAACGGCGGCTGAGAGCGGAACGTATAAGGGTCATACAATATCTGCGGCGGAAATAATGGGTATTGATGATAATATGTACGACCAGACGCTGTATAGTGTTATAACCGCTGCCGCAGCCGTTATTCTCATAGCGCTCATATGGGTATTAACCGTTATTGTATTAAAAAAGAGAAAAAAGCGGTCGGGCTGAAAGGTAAAATTTTACCGTGTACTTACTAATTCTGCAATTTAGAGTACACGGTTTTTCATACTGTCAGAGTAAGCCGGACTTAAGAGATTGAAAAAGGCAATTAAGTATCTCCTGCGCTCGAAGACCGAAAACTCAGGATTTCCTCGTTAAATATTCTGCCTTAAAATATCGTCGGCTGAAAGATATTCCGAAAAGCTTGCTTTAAGTTTTACGCGGGATTTAAGCTCTACCGAGTTAAAAAGCTTACGCGTATAGTATTTTACGGAATCAACGCTTATGCCCATATCTTCCGCGATTTCCTCATAGCTGCTGAACTTCAGAATGTCAGCAAGCATTCTGAACTCATATGCACTGCATATTTGCAGCAGATGTTCAATATTCTGCAGATTCTGAAAATCTTCGTCTGCGGTTATATGTATAATTGGATTGTCAAACGTTATCACCGGCTTTTCAAACGATCCTATTGTCGAGGGAAAAAGCAGTTTTTTGCGGTTGAACGGCTTCATCCGGGTCGAGGCGCCGATTTTAAGCTCATGCCGGATGCTGTAATGTCCGGCGACACCGTCGCCTTTGCCGGAATGCATATGGATTTCAAGAATCTTTTGAGCCATAATATAATTACGGTCGGAAAATGATGTAACGGAGATCGGATAATATTTTCCGAGCATAGAACTTTCCAGGCTGATGATAAACAGCTTTTTCAAAAGCGATTCATCGTTTTTCTTAAGGCGGTTTATAAGATATACGGCAATCATGTCGTTAGGACAGATAACAGCCTCAAAGGAGTATATATGCCTGAAAAAAGAGCGGAAGCACATATCAAGCGTATCATAAAGCGGGAAAACCTGCTCCCCGTTGCATTGCAGCCATGGCATATATTCAACTATTGTGTTTGCAATCAGAACATGGTTTTCAAGGCTGCGGTTTATTCCGAAAACAGCTACGTTTTGTATATTATACTCTTCAAGATATGTGAATATTTCAGAAAGCGTTGTCAGCCAGTCATAGGATACCGAGCTGAAAACGCTGCGGTACTCCGGAAGTCTGTTGCAGTCGGCTATTATTAGATTAACGCCGTACCGTAGATTTAATTTAATTGTTTGAAAGGCGAATTTGCTTGTCGCGGCGAAAAGAACGGCGCTGCCTCCGTTTTGCTTCAGCAGCTCCGCCGCTTCTATGAGTGAGGACGCTTCCCGGCAAATTATCCGTTTCTTCTGGCACAGCCGGCGCAAAAGGCTTACCTTATGCATGCATATGGCGTCGTTTTTAAATAAAGGGTCAGTTATTATGCAAAGCATATGTAAATCCTCCGATTTTATCTAAAATTGTATAAATGACCAATCAAATCTGATTATAATATTAAAACGCTTGTTTTTTTGCCGAAAAATAATCAAAATGCACAAAAAAAAACTAAGCGATAAAAAAAGCAGCAAAGCCAAATGTAATTTTGTTGCTTTTCAGCACAGCAAATAAATGATATGATAAATTATATAGATAAACATTAAAAAAAAAGAAATTTTGATTAAACATTACAACACAGATACAGGGGCTGTAAAAAAAATTAAATATTCTTTTGTGAATTAATTTTAACACATCATACTATGTTTGTCCAGCGAAACAATTCCGCGGTACCGCGGTAAAAAAATAAAAAAGGAGAATCTGTATGCAAAACAAAAATATGCTTCTGAAAAAGGCTGCCGGCTTGTTTACGGTATTTATGCTGTTTCTGTCGGTATGCTACGTTCCTGTAACGGGAACGGCTCCTGTTGAAGAAACACAGCTGCCGCTCTATACCTTTGATTTCGATACCGACGGCTTAAGGGTTGAGGCCACGGTTGACGGAACCTTGACTTCGGGCGGCTCATACCGTCTTATAGACGTTTCGGCGAATGACGGAGTCGGCAGAGCGCTCAGAATCAGCCTTTCAAATGACGCCAACCGCGCGATTGGCTTCAACAACGGCAGCGAATGGCTTACGTTATCAAACGGCAAATATTACATAACATATGATTATATGATTGAGCAAAACCGTGATTCCGGCAATTCAAGCTTAAAATTTATAAAAATTACGGATAAAAGCTCTTTTTCCGCTTATTTAGGCTCCCAGGGCACTCCTGTCGGGGAGGATCTGATTGATTTTGACGCGGAAAAGAACGTATGGCATTCTGCCGCTGTTACCTTAAGGCTTACGGATATATCAACCTGCTATTTCGGTCTGCGCGCTCAGCTTAAGGACACGGTATATATTGATAATATCCGTATTTATTCCTGCGTGGATGACCAGCCGGCGGTATATGACTTTGATTCTCATGATTTTCTTGACGGAATCGCACAAAATGACAGCAGCAATATTACGGACGGGTTAAGCGGAGAATATTATAACGGCGACGATTCCTTTGTCCTTATTGAAAACTGCAGCAACGGCGGAGTTAATGCGGGAGAGCATTATTCCAGCAACTCGCGTTTTTCAAACGTTGTAAGCGTTGAAAGCGGCAGGAGCCGTTCAAACACCTCTGATCTCGCGGTTGGCGACGACGGCGGAATCACTGCCGGTACTGCCGGAAACGCGTATTATTACAGCAATTCAGAGCAATATCCCGGTCTTAGCGGTTCGGGACATAATAACGTTCTGCGTTTGGGTCTTAACGAATACGCGGGCGCAAAATCAGACGTAAGCCGTACGGTTTTGCTTAATAACGGAAGCAAGCCGCTTTCGTTAAGCGCGGGGAATTATAAAATTTCCTTTGATTATTATGTGGCGGGCAGCGCGTCTGAGCAGAATACCAAGCTTTGGCTTACCCATAATGTAAATAACGCTGTTTTTACTGACGGAAAATATTATGTCTCGTCTTCAAGTATTGCCGATGTACGCGTGTTTGACATAAATAACGGGATTACGACTGATGACGGTCAATGGATACACAGGGAATACAATGTTACTTACGAAGAGGACGCTGATAATATAGGCTTTTTGGTAAGTTCGCTCAGAAGTGAGGCGGGCACCCGTGCGACAGAGGTGTTTCTTGATAATATTTCTGTGATAAAAATTGACGATCCCGGAGAAAATACATGGAATTTTGATTTCGGTGTTAACGCCGCGGACGGTTCTGTAAATACCGGCGGCGGAGGAACATATGCGGTAGGTTCCTGCGATGCCGCGGCGGAGGGGACTGACGGCAACGTATTGAAATTCGGACATACGGCGGCGTATCACGGCGATGAAAGGAGCGTTGCGTTTCTTTCGGATGGAAGCGCCAAGCATCTGGAGTCCGGAGTGTATAATATTACTTTCCGCTATCTTTTCACAAAGATAGAAGGAGACGCGACCTATAAGGAACAGCTCAACTCAGGCTATATTTCCGATACGACAGGACGCATATACTTCGGCGGGATTAACGATTATGAAAATTTCAGAGGCACGGCGCCAGGTCAGCTGACCGCGCTGCTCGAAATTCAGGAAAGCAGTCTTACCTCCGGCAAAACAGAAGGAGTGTGGTACACCTATACCGACCAGATTAAAGTGTCCGACGAAAACGGAATTTACTTCGGATTAAGCTCGCGTCTGCTGCGGAATACTATGTATTTTGACGATATTACGGTTGAAGCCGTTGACGGTGATATATTCAATTTCGACACGGGACTGAACAAGAATATGACCGCTTTATATGACAGCGGCAAGCTTATAGGCGGCAGCGGAATTTATACGATTGCCGGTACTGAAACGGAACAGGGACGGGTGCTGAAGGCTCCGGCTGATTTGAACGCCTACAACGGCGAAAAAAGATCAATTATATTTAATGACGGTTCCGCGCCGGCAAGATATTCAAGAGGTCTTTACGAGGTGACATTCAAATACAGGTATGACCTGAACAGTCAGCCAGTCAATGCGGAATCGTGGCAGAATAATACCGCGGGCATAAATTTTGTAAATTTAGATGAGGCTTCGATCGGCACAAGCAATTATGCGAGCTGGCAGACAAAAATACTGACAGGCATCAGCGGAAGTGAGCTCAACGGCGACGGCGCCTGGCATGAAATTACAAAAAGCTTCTATATGGATATAGATGAGGGCATATTGGGGCTTGAAGCTGAATATCTGCGCGGAGTTTTTGAGATCGACGATATTATAATCAGAAAAACACAATGCGATTACGAAAAGATACTTTCTGATGATACTTATACCGTTGAAGGCGACATTATTAAAATGCCGGACTCCTATATATGGATAAGCGAATTCCTTGACACGGTGAATTACGGCAACCGAATGACCGTAAAAAATTCAGACGGAATAATAATTGATGATAAGGATCAGCCTATCGCTACCGGATATATTGTAGAGCTCAGTTTTTATGATATAATAACCGGTCAGACTGTTGTTACAGACCAAAAATACGTTGCCGTGCCGAACGACCTTGACGGCAACGGTATTATGAATATCCTCGATTTAATAAGGCTAAAAAAGCTTGCCGCAAAGGACGGAGCGGTTGTGAACGATGAATTTGCTCAGAAGGGGCTTTATGAAGCGGTGATAGGCGGCGAAGCAAATGCCGATGCTGTCGCAAAGTTTAATACGGCTCTGCTTAATGCTCCCTCAAATCAACACAATGTGACCGTATCCGGAAACGGAATTTCCGGATACGTCATAGTAAAGCCGGAAAGCTGCTCGCCGCTCTGGAGCGAGCAGGTTACAAGGCTTGCGCGCACAATAAAAAAATATACCGGCTACGGTATACCGATTGTTACCGATACTGCGGTTGAGGGCGGTAAAATCATAATAAACGTTCCCGGCGCGGGTGAAATTTCCTCCGGCTTTAAATTATCTGTGAAAGGCATAGACCTTGTTGTTGACGGCGCTGACGACTCCTCGATACTGGCGGCTTTAAATTATATTACGGCCGCAATAGAAAACGGAGACGCTAACCTCGGAAATTATACAGGCGAGGTGACGGATCTTCCGTATACTCTTGTGTATTCCGATGAATTCAGCGGGAATGCTCTTGATACAAGCGTATGGGGAAATTATACCGCAAACCCCGAAACACGGCTGTCTGTTTTTCAGATATACGATGAAGCCACGGGTCAATACATAACCTCTTCACAGGCGAGTGAAATTACCGACCACAAGGTTTTGCAGCTGGACGCGGAGGGCGTTACCGTTGCTGACGGCAATCTTAATATATCGGCTTCATGCTCAGATCCCGATAATTACAAGACCGCCACTTATATAACACATCAGCCTGTAACGGAGAACAGGCTTAACTTCCGCTACGGTCTTCTTGAAATCCGCGCGAAGCTTCCTGCATTTCCGGCTACAACTGCCCTATGGACTACGGGAAGCGGACTGGAAATCGACCTTGTCGAGGGAACGCAGAAAAGCGATGGCAGCTTCGGATATAGGTTTGCGGCAAATGTTCATATGCCTGCACCTGACGGCGGCAGAAGAGTGGCTCATTCCTACGAACGTTATTCCGACCGTATATATACAACTGATGTCGATCTTACCGCTGATTATCATATTTATTCTGTGATGTGGACGCCGGATATTATGAAGTTTGCGGTTGACGGAAATGTTTTCTGGACGCTTGATATGAACGAGTTTGATCCTGCCGGAGAGCTTGCCGATAAAACACAGTTTATTCTTATGGGAGCCAGTTATTGCTCCTCTGTCGACGGCGACACGATGTCACCGTATATTAACGGCGCATACGCAATAAATCAGTGGGTAGACAACGGAAATACAATGCCGTCGGAAACCAGCCTTATGATTGACTATGTAAGGCTCTATCAGGATAATTCAATCAGCGGAAACTACTTTAAAATAAATTAATTTTTTTATGAATTAAATTGTAATAAAATAAAAAAAGAAAAAATTAAATTTCACGGCAAATTATTTAGCGAGGTATAGATGTGATGACGAGCCGATTATACGGAAAAATAGCCGCTGCGTTTCTTTCCGCCGTAATTGCGGCGGGCTGTTTACTGCCTGTATCAGCGGAAAATGAGGAAAATCAGAAAAACGGAACGGCCGTTTTGCCAAACGCGGATGAAAGCGGCTATACCGAATATTTAAGCTCGGCGTACGAGGCTTACCGCGGCAATGATATTTTACTTTCCGGCGCTGATTTCACTTCGGAGGAAGGAAGCGGCGTCCGTACTGAAACGGCACCGGGAGAGAATGATATTTTGATTTGGGAAAGTACTGCCGGAACGGTAAGCTACAGCTTTGATGTTCCGCAGAACGCTTCCTATAACATTTCTCTGACCTACCTGCCTCTTGAGGAAAGTACAATTAAGCCTGCCATAGGAGTAAGGATTGACGGTGAGTATCCGTTTGAAAGCTGCGACAGAATAGGACTCGAGCGCTTTTGGACCGACGCTGATGACCAAAAGCATACAGACAGTGTCGGAAACGAGTATTCGCCGGAGCAGAAGTTATATGAAAATTTTATTACACGGTCTCTGACTGATGAGAACGGTATTATAACAAAACCGTATGTTTTTTCTCTGACCGCCGGAACGCACGTTTTAACGATTGAAGCGCCGTCACAAGGCATTTCGATTGCTTCTGTTGCGCTTACCGCGCCGTCCGTACCGCTTTCATACAACGATATTTCAAAAACATATCTGTCATATGAAAAATATTCGGCTGACCCGATTGTTATAGAGGGTGAGGATGCGGTACTTAAGAACTCTGCTTCACTTACTGCGAAGTGTGAAAACGGCTCCGCGCTTGTAACGCCGTCAAGCGCCACGCTTTCCGTTTTAAATTACATTGGAGGTACGACCTGGAAGTCTCCGGGAACGGAGCTTGTCTGGGAGTTTGACGCACCGGAAGACGGACTTTACAAAATAGGCTTCAGCTTTAAACAAAGTGATATTACAAACGGTTATTCTTACAGGCAGCTTAAAATAGACGGTAAAGTACCTTTTGACGAAGCTTACACCG